>JAHEJF010000483.1 GCA_024639025.1 Ahrensia sp.
AAGCGGTGCAAAAACCACGGTTGTTGCCCAAAAAAGCACGGCGTGAACTATAGCGGTCATCCAGTCGATGGATTGGCCATCATAGCTGACAAGCTTAATCCGCATCATTTGCATGCCCCAGGTCGCTTGATTGGGCCCACCCATGGTCCATGCGACATAGCTCAGCGCCACCAGAGGAGCGAGAATGAGATAGAGCAGCCAGCCCGCTCCAAGCGTGATGAAGCCAACGAAGAAAATCACGATGGCGGCTAATACTACCAGCATTGCGACCATCAGATAGTCGATAAAAAATGCCAGGATTCGCTTGGTCCGTACACCTTCCAAATAGCGCCAATGGTCAAAGGCACTGCTGGTTGGTCCCTCATTTACGGTCTGGTCGTCGGCATTCATCAATCAATCTCCTCAGCCAAGATATGGCGATGCAAGCGCCACACTTCAAGTTCATTGACCTTGGAGGTCCTTTGCGACCCGCAGCGCAAAATAGCTCAAGATGCCGTCGCAACCCGCTCGCTTGAACGCCAGCAGGCTCTCCACCATCACACGATCACCATCAACCCAGCCGTTGGCGGCTGCCGCCTCGATCATCGCGTATTCGCCGGAAACCTGGTAGACAAATGTCGGCATTTGGAACGTGTCTTTCACGCGACGGCAAATATCAAGATAGGGCAGGCCGGGTTTGACCATCACCATGTCGGCCCCTTCCAGGATGTCCTGTTCGGTTTCGCGTAAAGCTTCATCGGTGTTTGCCGGATCGATGTAGTAGGTTTTCTTGTCACCCTTCAGTAAGCCCGACGTGCCGATCGCCTCCCTATAGGGACCATAATAGGCAGAGGCATATTTGGTAGCATAAGACATGATCGCCACATCTTCATGATCAGCGCTGTCGAGTGCATCACGTATCGCGCCGATTCGACCATCCATCATGTCGGACGGGGCAATGATATCTGCGCCTGCCGATGCTTGCAGTGCTGCAGCACGTGCAATGATGTCCACCGTCTCATCGTTGACGATCACGCCGTCGCGCAACACACCGTCATGACCATGGCTGGTAAATGGATCAAGCGCGGCGTCCGTCATCACGCCAATTTCGGGCACAGCATTTTTGATCGCGATGGTGGCGCGATGAATGATGTTATCTTCATCCAGGATATGGGAGCCGGTGGTGTCTTTCTTTTCGAGCGGAACATTGGCAAAGGGAGCCAGCAAGGGAATGCCCAAATCTGATGCTTGCTTGGCTGCCTCTACCGCCATATCCACGCTCAGCCGTTCAACACCAGGCATGGCGTCAACGGGTTGTTTCTGGTTTTCACCCTCGACCAGGAAGATGGGCCAAATCAAATCGTCAACCGTCAGTTTGTTTTCCTGCACCAGGCGGCGCGACCAATCGGCTTTTCGCATCCGGCGTAAGCGTCTGCTGTTGGTAATTTCATCAATACTGCGCATTTCTAATTTTCCAAACCATAAGCATCAAGCAGAAGTGCCTATCATGAGGCTTTGCAATTGGCCAACACCGGGTCGAAGCGATTCAGCATTTAATCAAAACGCTGAAGTTGACTTTGGTTTTGAAAACACAGAACAAATCCCATTGCAGCATTTCCTTTGGCGCCGAGATGCTCTAGCACTCGATTGTCGCCCTCTTGGGCCAAAGTAACCAGATGAGTGTCTATGCTTCAAGAACTGCAGATGCACAATCGACCGCCCTCCATGCTGGCCAGCGTATATTGTTGGTTTCTACGCCTCATGGCGGCCATTTGCATTGTTTCGGCCTTGGTCTATTGGTCACAGTTATTGGGTATTACAGGTGACAATCAATGGCGCTTTGATGCGGTCGCACCGCGTTGGCGGATCGTATCAACCGTCTTGGCGATCGTTCTGCCTGCGGCTGGCTTGGGGCTCTGGCTTACCCAAGCCTGGGGTATTGTCCTCTGGATCATTGCCGTTGGGGTCGAAATAGCAGTTTTTGGAGTCTGGTCAGAACAATACCTTGCACGCCCGACACTTGTAACCGTGCATGGCCTGTCGCTTGGCGTGTTCGTGGTAATTGCGACCCTGCGGTTCTTTCAAAAGCGAAAACAGGATGCTGCACAAAGATAATTCGGCGTAATATCTTATTAACGACGATACACATTGGGACAGGTGTAAGAGCCTGTTAACGCTGGCTTTTAATTCGAATTTTATACGTGTTCGATAGGTTGCTCTCACAAGCCGAGAAAACATCGGCGACATACAGTGAGGCGAAAATGTTAAACGAAACCAATCTTGTTGGTGCGGCTGCACCGACATCCGGCCCCGAGTCGGTTAGAAAATTGTATCTTGAGTCTTTGCAGTTGGTCGAGCGTTTGCATCACCGTCTGCAGGATGTCGTAAAAGACGAGTTCGATCGCAAGGGGCGCAATGATATCAACGCTGTACAGGCCCTGTTGCTGTTTAATATCGGCGATGGAGAGATGACCGCGGGTGAGTTGCGCTCTCGTGGCTATTACCTGGGCTCAAACGTGTCTTACAACATCAAAAAGCTGGTGGAACTGGGCTTTATCAATCATGAGCGCTCACGCTCAGA
>JAHEJF010000484.1 GCA_024639025.1 Ahrensia sp.
GTCACCCACCAGTCTCTCGCCGCTTCGGAAATGCCTTGCGCCTGTGCAGCACCGGCACTCAGCATGCAGGCAAGTGTGATGGTTCGGATGAAGTGCGCCGGATCGGTCATGATACCCCCAAGTGGATTGAGCCCGGCAAAGCTTTGAATGATTCTTTGGTGTTTGCAAGCGGACAGAACGAACCAAACTCTGGACCAGAATTGCCGGTTTGTGGGAGGCTTGTCGGCTGTATGCTGCAACAAATGCAATAAACCAGCGCGATAATCCGCGATGGTCCAAGTCAGATCTAACCTACAATGATTGTTGATATGATTCCGGAACATAATGGAATCCGTCGCCACGTGTGACGACATAACCGACAGCCGGGAATGGCATGTGATAGCCGATAAACGGAATCTTGTCGGCAGCCAGCATACCCAGAACCTTGCGTCGCGATTGTTGCAGCAATGGCGAAGATCTGTGGCCAATCGCTTCGAAAGCTGCCTTCCTTCGCAACCGAAAACGCTTTGCAGCGCCAGATTATCGCTGTAAATGAGCGCAACCATCCAAGACAGGTCAGCCGCATTTGGGCGCAGCTGATGCAACCATACTGGAATATCCGGGGATATATTATGAGCGAGGTTCTCTACCTTGCAGGCGAAAACCTGATCTCTCCCATCGTTTTGTCGTTTGCACTTGGCTTGATCGCGGCGCTGGCACGCTCTGACCTCTCCATTCCGGAAGCAGCTGCCAAAGCACTTTCAATCTATTTGCTTTTTGCCATCGGCTTCAAAGGCGGTGTGAGTGTCGCCGATCACGGCATTGATCTGTCCCTTGGTCAGTCCCTTGTCGCCGGCATTGTGCTCTCCGCAATTACGCCGCTGATCGCCTTTCTTCTGTTGCAGCTGCTATCAAAGATGGACCGTCTCAATGCCGCAGCCGTGGCCGGTCATTATGGATCAATCTCCATTGTCACATTTGTTGCCGCCACCTCGGTTCTTGAAAATCGGGGCTTGTCTTCCGAAGGCTATATGGTTGCGGTCGCCGCTGCCATGGAAGCACCCGCCATCTTGTCGGCGCTTTGGCTGGCCTCCCGCGATGGAAGCGGCAAGAAGATGGACAAGGAACTTTGGCGCGAAATTTTTCTCAACGGCTCGATCGTATTGCTCATCGGTTCATTTCTGATCGGTTGGATAACCGGCCCAAAAGGACTGGCTGAAATCGACAGCTTCATCGTTGCACCCTTCAAGGGTGTGTTGTGTCTATTCTTGCTCGATATGGGCCTCTTGGCAGGTCGCGGCATGAAATCCGGCAGGGGAGCGGTTGGGATTGGTGCGATCGCATTCGGTATCTTGATGCCAATCATCGGCAGTCTCTTGGGATTGCTTTGCGCGTTTCTGCTGGGCCTTTCTGTTGGTGGATCGATGTTGCTCATGGTGCTGTCCGCTTCGGCAAGCTACATCGCTGTGCCGGCTGCAATGCGGGTGGCCCTGCCCGAGGCAAACCCGTCCATCTATCTGACTTTGTCACTGGGCGTAACATTTCCTTTCAACCTTGTGCTCGGAATTCCGCTTTATCTAACACTTGCACAGGCATTTATTGGAGGCTGACATGCAGACCCACGCTGCAAAACGAGTTGAGATCACCATCGAAAGAGTGATGCAATCGCGCTTGACCGACGCCTTAAGCGCTGCAGGCGTGACGGGATATACAATACTTCCTGTTTATGGCGGGTCGGGTCGATCAGGCCCCTGGAGCCGCTCGGGTCAGGTCAGCAAGGCTGGCGGCATGGTGCAAGTCGTCTGCATTATCAGGCCAGATCGACTGGATGCCCTGCTTGAATCCGCATTTGCGGTAGTGGAGCGTCATATCGGCGTGGTGTGCATCACAGATTGCGATGTTCTAAGGGCTGAACGATTCTAGGGCGTTTCAGTCTTCAACTGAAAAGCTGGCGCGGAATTGGGCATTGAAACATGGGATAATTCCGGGCACCGCGGTTCCATCAAAGACTGGCAGAGTCTAGCATCAATCCGATCGATGACCTCCGCTCCATTTCACCGAAAATTACCACCTCTGAAATTCGCAGCATGTGACACAGCGCACATCGGCGCTCAAAGGGCTGATCTAGAAAGAATATGTTAATCATCCCGTCAGCGGAGCGGTTCGGATATTAAAACCGGCCGTCGGCGCTCGAATTCGAAAGGAGGCTTCACATGGATGTTCATCGATCCCAGCGATCCATTGGTGAAGCAATAAAATTCTATCAGGCGATCAAGGACGATCTTCGCGAGGCCATTGAAAGCGAAGATTCTGCTCTGATTGTTCAACTCGACGGCCAAGTAACCGATGCATTTGACGAAATTCTTGGCTTGGAGCCGGTCAACAGCGCTGAAGCGGTCCAACTTGTCGAGTTCCTTTTGGATGCCATGACAGGATTATGTTTCGGCTCCCCACTGCCTGATCTGATCAACGAGAAGATCCTTGATATTGTCGCCTCAGGATTTGGCGGCCTGCAGGGTGCCAAACGCTAAGCAAAAACTGTCCAGCGGCCAGTTTCCGGTTTTTTCATCGAGAATATCG
>JAHEJF010000485.1 GCA_024639025.1 Ahrensia sp.
CTTGTCGACGGTCAGAATTCTGAATACAGAATACCCGCCCATGATAAGGAGCAGGAGGCCGGAAGCGAAAGCTAGCATCAATGGTATGGACAACTTCTGACCCTCCTACAGCTTGAACGATGCCATTTTAAACAAAATGGCATTACCGATGAGAAGCCAGGTCACTGAACCGGCGACAAGCTTCCAGGTTTTAACTTCGTGAACCACGTCTCCATAGTAGGATGGCATCAACAGCGAGATTGCGAGGGCGAGGAGTATGGGAACAGCCGTCAGAATATAGGCCGACATGCGCCCCTCTACGGAAATGGCCTTGATCTTGCGACGCAGCTTTGCCCGGTCGCGGATCACTTTGGAAAGCCCATCAAGAATTTCGCGCAGGCTTCCACCCGTCGTTGACTGGATGGAGACTGCGGTGACAAACAACGGCAAATCCTCGTGACCAACCCGGTCATACAGGTTTTGCATCGCCTGAACCGTATTGGCGCCATAGGTTATCTCGTCAGACAGAATGCCAAACTCGGTGCCGATGGGGTCCGGCATTTCGCGCGCAACCATGGCAAAGGCGATTGGAACCGGGTGTCCAGCTCTAAGTCCCCGGGTAATCAGTTCCAGCGCCTCGGGCAATTGCGCGCCAAACTGCTTGTGCCGACGCTTGCGTTTAAAGCGCAGTATCATAAACGGGATTACCAACATCAAGACCGCACCGATGCCTAGCCCGATTTGCAGCTTGCCGCTGTAAAAGCCAATTGTCGTGCCTATCAGGGCCGCAAGCATGGTGGTGATCAGCGAGAATTTTGCCAATGGCATTTTCATCGCGGTCTGGCTGTGTAGTTGGACGAGTTTGCGACCCAGCGTGGTACCAGACTGTTTCTGGTCCAAACGCCTCTCCTTGCGCAATTGCACATAGGCGTCTTTCTGGGTGATTTCCTTATCGGTTTGCAGCTTCATCCGACGGTTGACCGCCTTGCGATTGCCAGCCGTCGTCGCCATGAGCAAATAACCACCCTCAGCAATAATAATTGCCGTGGCTGCTGCGCAGAAATAGATCACATATTGTACGAAATCGGATTCGAACACGATCAACCCTTCTGAATATGGCTAGGGTCGAAATATTCGTCCGGAAAGTCGACGCCCATGGCGTTGAGCTCTTCCAAGAATCTGGGCCGGATACCGGTTGCTTCAAAATGGCCAAGCACTTTGCCGTCCTGCCCGATACCGGTTTTCTTGAAACGGAAGATTTCCTGCATCTGAATGATATCGCCTTCAAGGCCGGTGATCTCGGCAATACTTGTGATGCGTCGACGACCATCGGAGAAGCGGGTCAACTGCACGACCATTTGTATCGCGCTGGCGATTTGGCTGCGAATCGAAGACACCGTCATTGGCATGCCCGTCATACCAAGCATTTGCTCCAGTCGGCTGATTGCATCACGCGGCGTGTTGGAGTGAATGGTGGCCATCGAACCTTCGTGACCAGTGTTCATCGCCTGCAGCATATCGAAACATTCTTCGCCACGAACCTCGCCCAGGATAACCCGGTCCGGACGCATCCGCAGCGCGTTCTTCACCAGGTCGCGCTGTTTGAGCTCACCTGTACCTTCAGCATTGGAAGGTCTGGTTTCCATGCGGGCAACATGCGGCTGTTGCAGCTGCAGTTCTGCCGCGTCTTCGATCGTAATCAGACGCTCGTGTTCAGCAATATAGGCCGAAAATGCGTTAAGCGCGGTTGTTTTACCCGTGCCGGTACCACCCGATATGATGGTTGTTATCCGCGCATGGACCGCTGCGGCAAGGACATCGGCCATCGCTTGTGTCAAGGCACCAAATTCCACCAGCTTCTCAAGGCTCAGCTTGCTGTTGGAGAATTTCCGAATTGAGACCAATGGCCCGTCAACCCCGATGGGGCGCAGAGCCGCATTGAAACGGGAACCGTCCTGCATGCGTGCATCACACAGTGGCGAGGACTCATCGATCCGTCGACCGACAGCAGCAACGATCTTGTTGATGATTCTGACAAGATGGGCCTCATCTTCAAACGGAATGTACTCTTGCACCAGCTTGCCGCTGCGCTCCACAAAACAGTTTTCGTGTCCGTTGATCAGAATATCACTGACAGTTGGATCATTCATCAGCGGCTCAAGCGGTCCAAGACCCTTGAGCTCGTTCATAATGTCGTCGACAAGCCCGTTCACTTCGGCAGAGTTGAGCTGCATGCGCTCTGCATCAATAAACTCTTCGACAAAAGAGACCACTTCCGCACGCATCCGCCCGTCTGGCAATGCCTCCAAAGCGGAGAGTTCGACTTCTTCCAGAAACTTCTTGTGAACCTTGATACGGGTGCTGAAGGTGCGCGTTTTGGCCTGCGCCAAAGGCGCGTCCTTCTTCTCATATGCAACGGTTTTGAGTTTAACCGGCGCAATTGCCACTTTCGGGGCATTGGCGGGGGCCAACGTTTCAGGTTCTTTGAGTAGTTGTGTAAAACGGCTCATCGCTTTCGCTCCTATCCGGCAAGCCGTTTGAATTTCGATCCCAGTCCGAGCCAGTTGCCCTTTT
>JAHEJF010000042.1 GCA_024639025.1 Ahrensia sp.
AACACTTTCACGTCATTGATCAATTGCTTGTCGGCGCCAGAAGCTGCGCGCACAATGGATGCGGCGGCGACATCGCTGTCGACGACGAAGGCAAAGTCCCGCTCGAGCTGCTGAAATTGCGAAAGCTCCAGGGCCGGCCTTGTTTTGGTCGGCTTCTTCTTTGGCTTGGGCAGGGCGTCAATATAGATCTCAAACCCGCATATCGGTCCTTTCACATCAAGCAGGTCCAGCGTGTTGGGATGAAACTCGCCGAAATGGCCCAGAACCACTTTGGGGCCCAATTTGATGAGACCGGACCGGCCAGGGTGATAAAAGTCAGGCGCCTCCGCCGCGATTTGCAGATTGCCGGTTGCCAGGCCACAGGCTTCAAGCACCGCAAGCGCATCAGCCTTGGCGTCGAAAACGCCAACATCATCTGCGTTGCCTGCCCAGTTACGCCCCGCACCGCTCAGCGTTGCTGTCCCGCGTCTTATGCCGGAAGCCACACGGCGCTGACCTTCGGGTTGATCAGATTCGTAGATCCCGGACACTTCGAAGATGGCAACATCACCGATACCGCGATCAGCGTTCCTGCCTGCCGCTGCGATCAGACCCGGTAGCAGGCTGGGCCGCATGTCGCTCATGTCGGCTGCGATAGGATTGGACAGTTTCAGCGCGGCGCTACCACCACCAAAGGCCTTCGCGTGATCCTCAGGAATGAACGACCAGTTGACTGCCTCCATCAGGCCCCGTGACGCCAGCGCACGCTTGGCGTGGCGGGTTCGGATCTGCAAATTCGTCAAAATCCGCCCGCCAACGCCGTCGATGCGCGGCAAGGGTTGCGGATCAATATTGTTGACGCCATAGACGCGCATGATCTCTTCAACCAGATCTGCCTTGCCATCGATGTCAGGACGCCAGGACGGCACCGACACACTTGCCGAGCCGCCCTTTGCGTCAACTTCAAATCCCAAATTGGTCAAAATCTCCGTCGATCGGCTCGCATCAACGTCGGTACCAACAAGACGTTTAACTTCTGAGAACGGGTAATCGATCTGCTTGGGCGTGTGTCCCTCATACCCGACAACAGCAGCTTTGCTGGCCGTTCCGCCGCAAATATCGAGCACCCATTGCGTTGCCAATTCCAGACCGTCGATCATGAATTCAGGATCAACCCCGCGCTCAAAACGGTAGCGCGCATCGGTTATCACGCCGAGGGTACGACCCGTCTTGGCGATGTTGATTGCGTTCCAAAGAGCTGATTCTACCAAGACATCGGTGGTGTTTTCATCACAACCCGAAGCTTCCCCGCCCATAACGCCGGCAATTGATTCGACACCATTGTCGTCAGCGATAATGCAGTTCTCCGGTCCCAGCTCATATTCCTTGCCGTCAAGACCGATGATTTTCTCGCCTTGCTGCGCTCTGCGGACGACCAGATTGCCCCGGACCTTGGCTGCATCGAACACGTGCAACGGTCGGCCGCGATCAAATGTCATGTAGTTGGTGATGTCGACGAGGGCATTGATGGGCCTCAAGCCAATAGCAAGAAGTCGCTGTTGCATCCATTGGGGAGAGGCGCCGTTTTTGACACCCTTGACCAGACGGAGCGCAAAACCCGGGCACAATTCAGCTTCGTCGATCGTAACAGAAACCGGACAATCATCATCACCGGCAACCGGTTCAACAGCAGGGGTCTTGAGTGTTCCCATGCCGGAAGCCGCCAGGTCGCGGGCAATGCCTGATACACCGGTACAGTCGGGCCGGTTTGGCGTCAGTCCAATGTCTATGACAGGATCATCCAGCTTTGCATAGGCGGCAAAGCTCGAGCCCACAGGTGCATCCTGAGGCAATTCGATGATGCCGTCATGACTGTCCGACATTTCAAGCTCGCGCTCCGAACACATCATGCCGAAGCTTTCCTGCCCGCGGATATTGCCGACCGACAAGGTCAGGTCGATGCCCGGCACATATGTGCCCGGGCCAGCGAAGCAGCCAATCATGCCTGCTTTGGCATTGGGTGCGCCACAAACCACCTGGATGGGTTTTCCGTCGCCCTTGTCGACAGTCAAGACACGCAGCTTATCCGCATCAGGGTGCTGCTCGGCAGTTAATACGCGGGCGATGGTGAAGGGAGCGAATTGCGCCTTGTCATCGACGTCCTCGACCTCAAGGCCGAGCGAGGTCAGTCGTTCAACTATTTCATCGAGAGAAGCGTCGGTTTCCAAATGATCCTTGAGCCACGACAGGGTGAATTTCATCGTTTTGGTGCTTTCGTCTTTGTAGCGCTTGTTTTGGCCGGTTTGGCCTTGCTCGTTCTTTTCCTGGCTGGTGCCTTGCTGGCTATGCGTTTGGATTTTGAGTTGGCGCGTTTGGCCAATTGATCAAATATGACAAACCCAATCCGCATTGCATCTTCTTCTGGCGCGGCATCAGCGATGTTTCGCTTTGAAATGGTCAGCGCCAGCTGATGGGCGTGGATCAATTGCGCGACCGGCTGATTTGAATTGAGCAAATGGCCTTCCAGGCGAATGAGATCGCCTTCTCCGGGGAACAACCCCAGCACGATCATGATGCCGGCGGCTGTCATCGCCGCAATCTCCAGCTGTTCCTCTTCGCCCTTCAGCGTCGCTTGCAATTCAAACAATTGCTTGGCGACAGACTGCGCGGTCTCTTCGGCCGCATTTTCACAGGATGTGGCATTCCAGTCTGCAGGCGTGGGTGCATTGCGCTCGCCGGCGCGCAGCTCGGCAGCCATGTGGGCATATTCGCCCTTCAGCAATGCGGCATCGGAATAACGCGGCATCAGCTCAGTCCCGCAAACAGCGTCGGCATATCGATGGGGCGGAAGCCGTAATGCTTTAGCCAGCGCACATCGGCATCAAAGAAGGCACGCAGATCCGGCATGCCGTATTTGAGCATGGCAATACGATCGATGCCGATGCCCCAGGCAAAACCCTGATAAACATCGGGATCCAGACCACCGGCGCGCAGGACGTTCGGATTGACCATGCCGCAGCCGAGAATTTCCATCCAGTCGTTGCCTTCGCCAAAGCGCACTTCGCCCGGCTTTGAACGGTCGCACTGGATATCCACCTCCAGGCTTGGTTCGGTGAAAGGGAAATAGGACGGGCGGAAACGCATGTTCAGCGACGGTACTTCAAAGAAGGCCTTGCAGAACTCCTCGAGCGTCCATTTCAGATTGGCAAGATTGGCCGTCTTGTCGACGACCAGTCCTTCCAACTGGTGGAACATGGGCGTGTGAGTCGGATCGCTGTCCTGGCGATAGGTCTTGCCGGGAATGATGATGCGAATAGGTGGTTCCTGCGCTTCCATCGTGCGGATCTGCACCGGCGAGGTATGGGTGCGCAGCACCTTGCGCTCTCCGTTTTCATCCGCATTGAAAAAGAATGTGTCGTGCATCTCCCGGGCCGGATGCCCATCGGGGAAGTTCAGCGCGGTGAAATTGTAATAGTCGGTTTCGACATCTGGGCCTTCTGCAACAGTAAATCCCATATCGGCGAAAATCGCTGTCAGCTCATCCATCACCTGGCTGATAGGATGAATTTTGCCGGCTTCGGCAGGTGAGGGGCGCACCGGCAAGGTGACATCGACCTTCTCGGTCGCCAGCCGCCTGTCGACGGCCTTTTTGTGCAATTCAGACTTCCGCTCGGCAACAGCATCCGTGATGCGGGTTTTCAGGCCGTTGAGTGCCGGGCCCATGATCTGCCGCTCATCGGCATCCATCTTGCCGAGCGATTTCATCATCTCGGACACAGAACCCTTTTTGCCAATGGCAGCAATGCGAACGGCTTCGATGGCATCTTCATCGCCCGTTGCGGCGATCTCTGCCATCAGCCTGGTCTCGAGAGCATCAATTTCTTGCATCGTATCGGTCATGTCTTTTCCCGGCAGCCTGTTTGCCACGCATTGCATCGTCTGGTTTCTTGTCGCGCTCCTGCCAAGGCAGAATCGCGAATTGAATGTTTTGCACCTCGATCACTTGAATGCACCCGGAATTACGGTGTTTTTTCAATGACCCAATCGGTACCAGCGTTTCGTCTACAGCATTTCGCCCTGTGATGGAATCGCTGTCGTCAATATACAAAAACCCGCGTCTGGGCCAGCCAGCGCGGGTTCTCAAATTTCGTTGTTTTGAGAGCGCGTCGGCCTAGCGGACAGCGCTTTCAAATGCGTTTGGTGTCGTGTCTTTCAAATAGGTCAAATTGGCCTTGGACTGCTCAACGAGCTTGGCGAATGCCTCTGGCTCATGAATGGCCATGTCGGACATGACTTTACGGTCGAGCTCGATACCGCCCTTGGCCAGGCCGTCAATGAAACGGCCATATGTCAGACCATGCTCGCGCACCGCAGCGTTGATACGCTGGATCCAGAGCGAACGGAAATTGCGCTTGCGCACCTTGCGGTCGCGGTAAGCGTATTGATCTGATTTCTCAACAGCCTGCTTGGCAATGCGGATCGTGTTCTTGCGACGACCCATAAAGCCCTTGGCGGCCTTCATTACTTTTTTGTGTTTTGCGTGAGATGTCACGCCGCGTTTTACACGTGCCATAATCTTATTCCTTCAAAATTCGGCTCACAGGCCGTAGGGCGCCATTTTCTTGATGATTCTCTGATCTGGCTCGGCAAGAACTGTCGTGCCGCGTGCGTCACGAATGAACTTGTTGGACCGTTTGATCATGCCGTGGCGTTTGCCGGCTTGTGCCGACATCACCTTGCCATTGGCCGTGATTTTGAAGCGCTTCTTTACAGAAGACTTTGTTTTCATCTTGGGCATTTTGCTCTCCGTTATTCGTGTTCACACCCACCTTAAATTCAGGCTTTGGATCGACGATGAAATCGAAAAAGTGAACTTATCTGCATTCAGGAACTGACACGGCATGCCCTGCCGGACAGTTCGGGACACGGGCGTATAGACTCAGATCGCTACTTATGCAACCAAAATTGCGTTAATTTTGCCGAAAATTCCGAGCCAAACCGAAAGGCGGTCGCAATGACCAGAATATTGATCGTGGGTGCGGGTCCGACAGGGCTGAGCGCCGGGGTTGAGCTGGCACGCCGGGGCATGGATGTCACCATTATCGACAAGCGCGATGAAGCATCGGGGTTCTCGCGAGCCGTTGGTATTTTGCAATCAACGCTGGATCTGCTTGAGGCGTCAGGTGTTTCGGACAAATTGCGGCAGGAAGGCGTCCAGGTGCGCGGCGTCAAGATATTTGACCAAGACAGGCAGGTCTTCGCCTTCAACCTGGCGCCGGACAGCAATGATGAAAACGGTTTTCTGCTATGCCTGCCACAGGACCGTACCGAGGCGCATTTGCGTGATACATTTGTGGCGCTGGGCGGTGATTTGCGCATGAGCACCGTGCTTGAAGACCTGCAACAGGATCAAGACCATGTCACGGCCTATTTCGGTGCCGGCAAGAGCGAAGTGTTCGACTATGTGCTCGGGGCAGACGGCGTACGCAGCACGGTGCGCGAAATTCTCGGCATCGCCTTTAACGGATTTGACCTGCCTGAAGATTGGTCGATTGCAGACGCCGACATTGACGGTTGGGCCAATCCGGACACCTTTGTCGCTTACCGCCTTGCTGGTTCCTCCATCGTTATTGCCGTACCGCTATCGGCAATCCGTGTCCGGTTTGTCTCCAATACCGCCGATGCGTTGGCCAGCCTGCCTGTCCAGCCCAAAGTATCGAACCTGCGTCGCTCCGGCACTTTCAAGATCTCCATCCGGCAAGTCGAGCGATATGATTCGGGCCGAGTATACCTGGCTGGTGATGCGGCGCATGCCCATTCGCCGGCGGGCGGACGCGGCATGAATCTGGGCATTGCCGATGCCTGTGCTTTTGCCGAATGCCTGGTTTCGGGTCAGCTGGACGCCTATGGCAGCCAACGCCATGCCGAGGGAGCCAAGATCATTCGCGCAAGCGAGACCGCCCGGAAGATTGCCACTGCCCGGAGCGGTGTCGGGCGATTTGCGTTCTTTTCTGTCCTAAGGATTATCGGCTTGTTTCCTGGACTGGTTTCCGCTCTCGTTCGGCGGTTTGTGCTGCGCTGATTAGACCCTGTCAGCCTTTGATGGATTCGCGGCACCCGGATTTATCCAATATTTTCAATGCCCAAATCCGCGCCAGCGTTTCAGTTGAAGACTGAAATCCTCAAGCAATGATCATCAAATAAAAAAGCGGCCCGTTGGGCCGCTCTGATCAATCAGGTTTGAAATGCCTTAGCGCGGAGCAAGGACCATCATCATCTGACGGCCTTCCAGTTTCGGCTCGGCCTCGACTTTGGAAATGTCGGCGACATCTTCCTTCACCCGCTTGAGCAATTCCATGCCCAATTGCTGGTGCGCCATTTCACGTCCGCGGAAGCGCAAAGTCACTTTCACCTTGTCGCCCGCCTCAAAAAACCGGTGAACGGATTTCATCTTCACTTCATAATCATGGGTGTCGATGTTGGGCCGCATTTTCACCTCTTTGACCTCGACGGTCTTCTGCTTCTTGCGCGCGGCATTGGCCTTCTTTTGCTGTTCATATTTCAGCTTGCCCAGATCGAGGATCTTGGCGACCGGCGGCTTTGCATTTGGTGAAATGAGAACCAGATCCAAACCTTCATCTTCGGCCATTTCCAATGCACGTGGCGTTGGCGTTGGGCCTAAGTGCTCTCCGTCGGAGCTGATAAGTTGAACTTCTGCTTCTTGAATGTCTTGGTTGGCGGCTGGGCCCTGCTTCTGCGCGGGCTGTGCTCTGAATGGACGGCGAATGGTCGTAGTCTCCTTAAATTCGTTGGTCGGAATGGTTAGCGCGCTTGTCTACTGCTTGGACACATCAGTCAAGCGATGGTTTCATAACATGCGTTGACGTAAAAATCACCATAGAATCTATAGCTGGGCTTGCATGAGGTTGCACGCAGCAGTTAAGCCAGCATCAGACTGATCTGAGATGGTGTATTGTTTTGGAAACACAGTTTATCGATGTGGGCGGAGATAAGATCGCCTATCGCCACTTACAAGGCGATGCGAGCAGGCCGGGCCTGATGTGGCTGGGCGGCTATCGCTCAGATATGGCCGGCACCAAGGCGCTGGAGCTTGAGAACTTTGCGCGAGACAATGGTTTGGCATGTACAAGGCACGACTATTCGGGCCATGGCGAATCAGGCGGCGATTTTGTCAAAGGCACCATTTCGCAGTGGTTGACACAATCACTGGCGGTGCTCGACCAGGTTTGCAAAGGGCCGCAGGTGCTTGTTGGTTCATCGATGGGTGCCTGGATCGCATTGCGGATGGTCGAAGAGATGGCGCGGTCGGGCCAATCAGATCGCATCGCCGGCTTGCTGCTTCTCGCACCGGCCCCCGATTTCACCACAGAATTGATGGAACCGGAGCTGACAATTGCTCAAAAACAGGATCTCGAGACCAAGGGCTATTATGAAGAGCCCACGCCTTACGGCCCTGATCCCAACGTTTTTACCAAGGCCCTGTTTGATGACGGACGAAAGAACCGCGTGATGGGCAGCACGATTGATACCCACTGTCCGGTCCATATCATTCAAGGCAAAAAAGATCCCGATGTACCCTGGCAGCATGCGCAACGCCTGTTTGAGCTAATGAGCAAGGATGATGCAGCGCTGACTTACGTGCCCGATGGCGACCACCGGCTTTCGAGAGACAATGATATTGCGTTGATGAAACGCGTACTGGAAAACCTGCTCAGCATGGCAGCAAGCAGGAATTCCTGATTTGCGCTTTTCTTCTGTTTCTGCCGCTTTTGTCGCCGCTGTTGTCGGATTTGGCGGAACAGTCGCACTGGTTCTCGCTGCTGCAAAGGCGGTAGACGCAACAACCGCGCAAACGGCCAGTTGGGTGACGATGCTTTGCTTCGCCATTGCTGCGGAGTCGCTCTACCTTTCCTGGCGCCACAAAATGCCGATCGTTACTGCCTGGTCATCGCCCAGTCTCGCACTGATCGGCGCATCAACCGGTTTTGACATACAGAGCGCCGTGGGCGCATTCATCCTGACCGGATTGATGCTGTTTGTGACCGGCCTTGTGCGGCCACTGGCAGACTTTATCGAGCGGATCCCGGCGGGTATTTCTGCCGGTATGCTGGCAGGTGTCATTCTTCCCTTTGTGATCGACGGCGCCAGTGCGGCCGCAATTGATATCTGGCTTGTTCTGCCCCTGACGGCGCTATTTTTTCTGGTCCGCGTCTGGAATCCGGCCCTTGCGGTGATCGTTGTTCTGGTGTGCGGCATCGGATGGGCGTTTCTTTCAGGTCAAAACAGCGAACCGTTCGTTCTTGGATTGTCATCCATCGAGTTTGTTTCACCTAATTTCGATCTGGCAACGTTTGTTGGTCTGTCGATCCCGCTCTATCTGGTGGGCATGGCATCGCAGAACCTGCCCGGTTTGGCCGTCATACGCGCCAGCGGATACAATCCGCCGGCCGGCTCGAGCATTGCCGTCACCGGATTGGGATCTATTGTCACTGCCTTTTTTGGCGCCAGCACAACCTGCCTGTCTGCCATCACTGCAGCCATTTGCACTGGAGAAGAAAGCCATCCGGATCCCAAGAAGCGATGGCAGGTCGGCATATGGTATGCGGCTTGCTACAGCCTTTTTGGCGTGTTTGGTGCTTCGCTTGTAGGGCTGATCGCCCTCATGCCACCTGCCCTGATCATGTTGGTAACGGGATTGGCATTGCTTACCCCGCTGGCCAATGCAATAGCCATCACATTGGCCAAAAGAGAGGAGCAGATCGCCGGTATCACCACCTTTGCCATTACCGCTTCCAGCATCACCTTCTTTGGCATCGGCGCACCCTTCTGGGGTCTCGCAGCGGGTCTGCTGATCTTCTACTCGGCTCGATTAAAGCGTTGAAATTATTTGGTAATATTTTTGGAAGCCCCGGTTTTTAAGGGTTTTTCCTTGAAACGCGGCAATTCAATCCCCATCTGAAACTCAATGGCGGCAATGTATGCGGCCTGAAATTCAAAATGGGGTAATTAATGACACAGACTGCCTTTATACGCCCGGCTTGGACACCAGCCACCATCGCTTTGATGGTTTTGGGCTTTATCATCTTCTGGCCTTTGGGCCTGGCGATGCTGGCCTATATCATCTGGGGCGAACGCCTGGATGGCTTCAAGCGGGATGTTAACAAAGCGACTGACGACATGGCATCCCAGTTTCGCGGTTGCAGGCGCAGCCGTCGCACGACCGCTCGCACAGGCAATGTTGCTTTTGACGACTGGCGTGAAGCCGAGCTGAATCGCTTGCATGAAGAGCGCATGAAGCTGGACGAAATGCGTGCCGAGTTTGACGAGTATTCTCGTGAACTGCGTCGTGCCAAGGACCAGGAAGAATTTGATCGCTTTATGGCTCAGAAGGCCGAGAAGAAAGCAACCAA
>JAHEJF010000486.1 GCA_024639025.1 Ahrensia sp.
GCGCGATCTCTATCCGATCGCCAGTGAACATGACATCACGCTGCTTGGCCTGGTGCGCAATGGAAAGCGCATGCCGGGCTTCGCGCGACGCGAGGAGATCCGCAAAGGCGACTTCATCGTGCTTGAGGGCGATCCCTCTTCTATCGAAAAGTTCATGGGTGCTGCCGAACTGGATTTCGCCGGTGCCGAAAAGCACGATATAGGGCTGCGTGGCGTCAATCTTACCCTGATCGAAGCCATCGTTCCTGATACGTCGCGCTTGACCGGACGCACTTCGATGAGTGTCCAACTGCTGTACAAACATGGTGTTACGCTGTTGGGTGTCTCGCGCGCCGGGGTGCGATTTCGCGATCGGGTGCGGCGGTTGCCCATCAAAGCAGGCGATGTGCTGTTGCTGCTTGGTCCAGACGACCGAATGGACGATGTATGCTCGTGGCTTGGTGTATTTCCCTTGGCCGACCGCAGGTTGGATGTGATCCAGCGTAACAAGGCCGCCGCCGCTATCGCGTTCTTTGCCGCGGCCATTGCAGCTTCGGTTTTGGGCGTGACCTCGCTTGAGATTTCGCTCGGGATCTGCGTGATTGGCTATGTTGGTTTGGGTTTGATCGGCTCATCAGACATTTATGAGCTGATCGAGTGGAAAGTGATCGTTCTGCTCGCCTCCCTTATTCCACTCAGCGCGGCGCTTGAAAACTCAGGTGGTACAAAGCTGATCGCAGACCTCATCCTCAGTGGTACTCAGGGCCAACCGGCCTGGGTCATATTGGCAGTTCTGTTCGTGGTGACGATGACCCTGTCCGATTTCCTCAATAATGTCGCAACTGCACTGATCGCAGCACCGATTGGTGTTTCAATTGCCAATTCAACTGGCGCCAACCCTGATACCTTTCTGATGGCAGTTGCCGTCGCAGCATCGTGCGCATTTCTTACACCCATCGGCCACAAGAACAACACTATTATCATGGGCCCTGGCAGCTATCATTTTGGCGATTACTGGCGCATGGGATTGCTGTTGGAAGTCATTGTGGTGCTTGTAGCGGTGCCGGCGCTCATGGTGTTTTGGCCGCTCTAATTCACAGCTGATGGGGTGCTGCCCTTGAACCGAATGCGTGCACACCTTATTGCAAGGGAAAGAGGTGTTACAATGACCCAGGTCGTCATATCCGGCACCGGCGTGTTCACGCCGGAGAATATCATCTCCAATGATGAGTTGGTGGTGGCGTTTAATGCCTATGCCCAGGCGTTTAACAAGGACAATGCCGCGAAAATCGAGGCCGGAGAAGTCGAGGCCATGGCCGAGTCCTCGGCAGAATTCATCGACAAGGCATCCGGGATACAAAATCGTTTCGTGCTCAACAAGAGCGGCATACTGGATCCGGAAATCATGCACCCCGTGCTGCCGGAAAGAAGCGAGGACGAGCTTTCGCTGATGGCTGAAATGGCGGTAAAGGCAGCAAGCACCGCTATGGAGCAAGCCGGGAAATCCGCCGAAGATATCGACGCTGTTATCTGCGCTGCATCCAATCATGAACGCGCCTACCCGGCTATCGCGATCGAGGTTCAGCAGGCGCTTGGCATTTCCGGCTTCGGATTTGACATGAATGTTGCCTGTTCTTCCGCCACTTTTGGCATTCAGGCTGCGCGGGACATGATCCGGGGCGGATCGGCAAGAGCTATCCTAATCGTCAATCCGGAAATTTGTTCGGCCCACCTTGAATGGCGGGATCGAGATTGTCACTTCATCTTTGGTGATGTTTGCACCGCTATTGTTTTGGAAGATGCTGAGCAGGCTAAATCTGACCACCAGTTTGAAATCCTGGACACAAGGTGCATCACTCAATTCTCCAACAATATCCGCAATGATAACGGGTTTCTCCGCCGCACACGCGTGGGGCACATGGAGGACCGGAGAGACATGCTTTTCAGGCAGGAGGGCCGAAAGGTCTTTCGCGAAGTTCTGCCTCTGGTCAGCAAACTGATCACGTCTCACCTCGAAGACAATCAGCTTTCGGCCGATGATCTGTCACGGCTTTGGCTGCATCAAGCCAACAAGTCGATGAACGACTTTATCGGCGCGAAAGTTCTCGGCAGGACACCGGAAGCGCATGAGCAGCCCAATATTCTGCAGGATTACGCGAATACCTCTTCTGCCGGTTCGATGATCGCCTTCTCTCAGAATTCAAATGATCTGAAGAGCGGTGATATTGGAGTCATCTGCTCATTTGGTGCAGGCTATTCTGCCGGAAGCGTGATTGTCAGACGCAAATAGCGAGGTTGCTACTTAGACTCTGTCAGTTTTTCATGGAATCGCGGCACCCAGATTTATCCAATATTTTCAATGCCCAAATCCGTGCCAGCGTTTCAGTTGAAGACTGAAACGCTCTAGCGACCCAGTTCCTGCGAACGTTCCTTCGCCGCCTTGACCGCATCTTTGAGCAGCGTCTTCAAGGCGCCCTCACCCATCAGGATTTCCAGCGCTGCTGCGGTTGTCCCCCCGGGGCTGGTTACTTGCTCACGCAAAGTCCCGGGATCAATTTCG
>JAHEJF010000487.1 GCA_024639025.1 Ahrensia sp.
GCCTGGCAACTGAGGTTGAACGGTCTATACAATCCTATTTCCGAGCTTATCGGTTATAACATCCAGTTTCCGGACTACTTCCTGGCTGTATTCCTCCTGCCACTGATTTATGGCGCGTGGCGATTTGTCGTGCTGCACCTGCTGGCCGGTCCAATGCTGGCTTGGGTATTAACGTCCAATCCCGATGAAATGCCGGCGGTCTGGTGCCTGTTTTCCATTGGAATTCTATTGATCGGAGTCAGCGCGTTCGCGCGGCATTCAATCATGGGTGCTCATCGGCGCGCAGTCATTTGAATATGAAACGTTTCTGCACAGCTCATTTAATTGGGAGGTGCCTTGCGGTCATTTTGGCTTTTGCGGGGATTGAGTTTTGTCACCTTGTTGTCAGGATCCAGACATTGTTTGATCTCTTCAAATTCCAGTGTTTCCGAAGCTTCAAGCGATAGTACCAGCTGCTCAACGCGAGAACGGTTACGAGACAAAATCTCCGTCGCTTTTTGTTCGGCTTCCTTGAGTAGTCTTATGACCTCTGTATCAACTTGCGCCGCAGTAGCATCTGCATGGTCTCTGGGTTGAGCAATTGATTGACCAAGAAACGGATGTTCATCGCTTTGTCGCAGATCGACCGGTCCAATATCCTTGGTCATACCCCAGCGAGCGACCATTGAGCGGGCCAATTCTGTTGCGCGTCGAATGTCATCGTCAGCGCCCGAACTGACTGTGCCGATCAGCAAGTTTTCCGCTGCCCTACCGGCCAGGAGTGTGACCAACTGGCTACGCAGATAATCTTCATCCAATGTATGTCTCTCACATTCCGGCAGCATATGTGTCCCTCCAAGTGCATGACCCCTTGGAATGATGGTCACTTTGTAAAGCGGATCTGCTTCAGGTGTGTAATAGGCTGCTGCGGTATGGCCCGCCTCGTGGACAGCCAGTCGGTGTTTCTCCTCGGGACGAATTGCCAGTGAACGAACAGTGCCCATTATCACCTTATCTCTCGCGTCGCCCAAATCCTTGCGGGTGATCATGTCGGCGCTTCGCCTCGCGGCATTGATGGCAGCTTCATTGAGAAGGTTTTTCAGGTCTGCACCAGAGAAACCCGGAGTTCCTGCCGCCATGAGGTCCAAATCTTCAGGATCCTGCAGTGGCAGTTCCCTCGCATGGATATCCAGGATCGCCCGCCGAGCAGTCATGTCGGGTAGGTTTAGCGTCACGTGGCGATCAAAGCGGCCTGGGCGCAAAAGTGCGGGGTCCAGCACATCGGGTCTGTTGGTTGCAGCCAGAACAACGACCGCATCTCGTGATGCGAATCCGTCAAGCTCGGCAAGGATTTGATTGAGCGTTTGCTCGCGCTCATCGTGCCCTCCTCCGAGGCCAGTTCCGCGGGTGCGACCAATACTGTCCAGTTCATCGATAAAAATTATCGATGGAGCTTCTTTGCGTGCCGCCTCAAACATCTTGCGCACCCTGCTCGCACCGACGCCGACGAAAATTTCAATGAATTCTGAGCCTGAAGTGGAAAAAAATGGCACATCAGCTTCGCCTGCCAAGGCCTTGGCTAATAGTGTCTTTCCTGTGCCGGGCGGACCAACCAGCAGAACGCCATGTGGAACCTCGGCACCCACACGGTCAAAGCGTTCCGGTTCGCGCAGGAACTCAACCAGTTCGGCTACTTCCTTCTTGGCTTGGTCCTGTCCGGCGACATCGTCGAATGTTATCGTCTCATGGGTTGCGCTGGGCTTGGCAAATCGGCCACCAAGTAGACCGCCTGCCACACCTCCTGGGCCTCCTGCGACATTTGAAAACATCCGCCGCTGCAACCACAAATAGAAGCCGAGGATTATGATCCAAGGCAAAATGTAGGCAAATATTGAGGTTCCCGTGGGGGCTTCTGCTTGAACTTCGATCTGGCGATCTTCCAGTAGCTGCAACAAATCAGGGTCCCCCTGGGGCGGGGTTGTTGCTCGAAAAGTATCGCCACCAACTGCGGAAGATTCGTTTGTTTTGATGACAATTTCATGCTCCAGCAAAATGGCGGAACTGACGCGGCCGTCACGGATCATTTGTTTGATTTCGCTGTATGGAAGCACGGTTTGATCCGGAACCGGACCAATTAAAGTGCTCCAAACAAGGATAGTCAGCAGAAAACCCGCAAGCATGATGCCAAATTGCCATTGTGGCAATCCTGGTCCCTTGTTTTGTTTTTGTGGTTCATTATCCGGCATAAATTCAGGCCTGTAGCTCAAAACTAATGGTTCACTTTACATGAAACGAGCTGGGCGATTGTTGACCGGGATCAAATGCCAAACTGGCAGCTCACCCAAAGTTTGACCTAGTTTTCAGCAACCCATTCGAACGGTGACATGTCGGGATTTTCCCTTGCCAGGCAGTCGGATTGCTGCGCCCTTGATCTTCTCCCCATCAACCTTGATCCATCGCACACCATTTGCCAGACGGTCGGGATTCTCAATCTCGATCAACAGAGTGCCGCGCTTGTTGTTCAGGTTTATCTGAACTTGCTCCCATTCCTTCG
>JAHEJF010000488.1 GCA_024639025.1 Ahrensia sp.
AATTTTCCACTTGCACCTCTTTCGGTGTTTTTCACTGGACATCAATCTTTTTGGTGTTTGGTTTTGAAACAGAAACCGAATGTCAGCCCAACCGCTGATTCATTCGACACCAGATGAGGATGAGTATGAAGCCGTCTCCGAGCATAAAACCAAACACCTATGCTTTTGAAACCACGGCGCTGGTAAAGCCCACGGGGTTTCGTGAATATGATGCCCGTTGGTGGTTCGGACACCCGGGGTCGGACCAGGTGCCAGAGCTGAATCTCATTGGTGTCCAGGCACTGGGCATGGGGCTTGGAACCATGATCAGCCGTCGCGGAATTGACCGAGGAATCGTTGTCGGACACGATTTTCGAAGCTATTCGCTGTCCATAAAATTGGCGCTCATTCAAGGACTTATGTCCGCTGGCATGCAAGTAAAGGACGTCGGTCTTGCCCTGTCTCCCATGGCATATTTTGGCCAATTTGCGCTGGATGTGCCCTCTGTGGCCATGGTGACTGCGTCACACAATGAAAACGGCTGGACGGGTGTAAAAATGGGTTGCGAGCGACCCCTCACATTCGGTCCCGATGAGATGCTGGAACTAAAGAACATTGTGCTTGAAGGGGATTTCGAACCCGGGCAGGGCGGCAGTTACGAATATGTTCAAGGGTTCAAGGATCGCTACATCAGCGACCTGACAGAAGGCAAAAAGATCAAGCGGAAACTTAGGGTCGTCGCGGCCTGCGGCAATGGAACCGCAGGAGCATTTGCGCCGGAAACGCTCGAAAAAATTTGCGTTGAGGTGATACCGCTTGATGAAGAGCTTGATCACACATTTCCGCGCTACAATCCCAACCCCGAAGACATGAAGATGCTTCACGCAATCCGCGACAAAGTGCTGGAAACCGGCGCTGATGTCGGACTGGGATTTGACGGCGATGGTGATCGGTGTGGCGTGGTCGACAATGAGGGAAATGAAATATTTGCTGACAAGGTTGGTGTCATGTTGGCGCGTGACATCTCGGCCATTCATGACAATGCGGTATTTGTTGCGGATGTGAAGTCGACGGGCCTGTACATGACCGACCCTGTGTTGCGGCAGCAAGGCGCCAGCACCGATTACTGGAAGACCGGACACTCCTATATCAAGCGGCGGGTTGCTGAGCTGGACGCAATTGCAGGATTTGAGAAATCCGGGCACTTCTTTTTCAATCCGCCCATCGGTCGCGGGTATGATGATGGCCTGGTCACTGGCATTGCAATCTGTGAGATGCTGGACCGCAATCCGGATAAAGCAATGGCAGACCTGTACCGCGCTCTGCCGCTCACATTTGGCTCCCCAACCATGTCGCCACATTGTGATGATGAAACAAAATACGGTGTCGTTGAAAATGTAGTGGCACGCTTTCAGGAAATGCAAGAAAATGGCGAAACGATTGCCGGGCACGAAATAGTGGATCTAGTCACGGTCAACGGAATACGCGTCGTGACCGATGACGGGACTTGGGGGTTGGTCCGCGCATCGTCCAATAAACCCGAACTGGTTGTAGTGGTGGAAAGCCCGGTATCGGAATCAAGAAAACATGACATGTTTCATGCCGTTGATTCCGTCTTGCGTGAAAACAGTGAAGTCGGCGCTTATAACCAGACCATTTAAAAAGGCTCAGGACAAATCAACACGGCCAAAAGCTGGCAATTTGAGCGCGGGTTGCTTGATGTCAAAGCCGAGCGTTTGGCCCATGAAGTGGATCTCAAAACCTGTCGTTTCACCGAATGACAAACCCAGGTAACCACCCAGAGAAAAATGGGTATCGCTGCCGTCAGATTCCTGCATGAACCAAGTGTTCTGACCCAGATAGTCTCGGCCTACCGCATTGGGCGGAAGCTCAGCGTCCAACTGCGGTACATCTCTGAGCACGGATGCAACAAAAGTGTTCGAGTTGGGGCCAGGCCAAAGCGTGTAGTCACCTGGTCCCGAGAATGGATATTGCGCAATCGCATCCTCAACGGCTGGAATAAGTGCCGCCGCTTTGGGGCCTGATACGCGCGCCACCACAAAGGGTGCATTTGAATACCATTTGGCATCGGCCTGGCGGTGGTTTTTGCGCACTGGATTTCCCCAACCGACTTTGTCATAGCGGTCGTAGCCGGCCTGGTTCGCTCGCTTGATCAAGATCCAGCTGTGTACCGCAAATGCGCCTTTGAACCCGCCTGTGCGCGCTGCCATCACATAGATTGCGGCCTGTCCCTGATCCGGCGATCCCGCCAATAATCCAGATGATCCCCAATCCGCATTGCGCCAAGCCGTGGGGCGATCAACACTTGCCCACCATGCTGCCGCTGCGATCGTGGGCAGCAAAAACATCATGAATAGAACCAAAAAACTTCGATAAATGAAGCGCATAACACTGTCTTTCCCGGGTTCTTTGATAATACACTGGATGGCAATTACGGCGCAACTTGGTCAAGATATGGGGAACTCCGACAGATGAATCCAGTCCTTGTGGAAGCAACGCGCGGCAATCGGGTGGAAAGCGTGCACCGCGG
>JAHEJF010000489.1 GCA_024639025.1 Ahrensia sp.
TCATTGAAGCTCCAAAGGTCCTCAAGCGAACCACCACCACGCGCGACAATCAGCAAGTCGGGCTTTGCAACGCTCGATGTATCATCAAGCGCATTGAACCCATCAATCGCTGCAGCAATTTCCTGTGCCGATGTCTCTCCTTGCACGCGAACAGGCCACACCAGGACGTGGCACGGAAAGCGATCAGACAATCGATGTATGATATCTCGGATCACGGCCCCCGTGGGAGAGGTCACCACGCCAATTGTTTTGGGCATAAAAGGAAGCAACTGTTTGCGAGCCGGGTCAAACAGGCCTTCTGCTTCCAGTTTGCGTCGGCGCTCGGCGAGCAACGCCATCAACGCGCCTTCGCCGGCTGGTTCAATGGCATCAATGATGAGTTGGTACTTGGACTGCCCTGGAAAGGTTGTGATCTTGCCGGTCGCGATCACCTCAAGGCCTTCCTCGGGCTTGATCGCCATTTTGGAGACCGCGCCCTTCCAGATAACGGCCGCAAGGACCGCGCGATCATCCTTCAGGTCCAGGTAGATATGGCCTGAAGCCGGTCGTGAAACGCGTCCCAATTCGCCGCGCACACGTATCCGTCCATAGGTGTCCTCCATGGTGCGCTTAATCGAGCCGGAAATCTCGCTAACCGAGTATTCGGCAATATTTGAGACTTGTTCTTCAAATTCAGGCATGGCCAGATTTCGATCCTAGAACCGTTTCATGCCTTCCATATATTGATCAAATATCGATTCCATTGATTTTTGATACTGCTCCTGCTGCTTTCGCCCTGTTTCGAACATGTCGCCAAACAGGTCTTCATACGAGCTTTTTGCCGGGGGGCGCTTGGGCTCTGCCACTTGTTCGCTGGGTTCCTCGCTTGAGCCTGTTGCTCCTTTCAGCATGTCCTGGAACATTTTGCCAAATGGATTGTTGGACGGATCAAAGGGATTGGCACTTTGCGGAGTCGGCTCAGGTGTTTGCCGGGCTGACCCGCCACCGAACATTTCCTCCAATGCGCGTCCAAACGGATTGTCAAATGGATTTGGATTGCGTGGCGCGGCACTTTGACTGGCACCAGATCCCACACCAGCCTGTTTCATCATCTGTTCCATCATTTCACTGAAGATGTTGCCTTCTCCGGAGGATCCAAACGCTTGCGGCTGTGTGGTTTGCTTGAACATGCCGCCCATCAAGGTCGATGCGATGACCGGCAGCATTTGCTTGAAGACCTCCTGACCAATGCCGGTGGCTTGCGCCGCTTGTTGGGCAACTGCGCGGCTGACCTCTTTGGAACCAAACAAGTGCCCCAATATGCCGTTTCCTTCTGCGACACCCTGTGGTGCAAATGCATTGGACATATTCTCATAGTATTTTGCGTGATCACCGGTCGCCAGTGCCTGCATGAAACCTGCAACACCTGTTGGGTCTGACGCATTGCGTTTCAATCCGGTCGAAAACGCTGGTGACAGGGCTTCAATTGCAAGCTCAGTTTGCTGTTGGCTAAGATTGAATTGACGCGCCATCAGGTCAATGGCCTTGCCGTTTTGGGCATTGGTGAGCATATCAAAAAGCGGCTGCATCAGATTCTCCTCGATCGGTTTTTGCGAACCTAGCACAACAACCAACGCTGGCAATGATGGTTGTCTTCTCCGATCAACAACTAACTGCTGTGAAACTGCAGGTTTATCAAACTGTACAAACACCACGGTTCGGATCAATTCAAAAGTGACATCAAGTAGGGGCAAGCCTGTTTTTTTGTCTGAGAGCAAACCGGCATGGCTGCTCATGACATTTACGACAAATCGCTCAGACCAGCAAAGCAATTGACCAAGCAAGGCAAAATTGATGATGCCAACGCAGTGTACATAAAGGCGCTTGAGCAGTTTCGGGGCAATAAGCGCATTCAGCAAGCACAGCGCGCGCTGCAACTATCCCTGAAATCAAGAAGACAGACGAAGCGGGTCAATTGGAAAAATGGGGCAATGGAGCGTGTTCGGTCGCACTGTCTCGCTCATGTGAAAACAGCGTTGAGTACTCAGCAGCTGTCGCATGATTTGGACCGATCACGGAAATGGTTGGATAAGTTTTACATCGCCGATACAGTGTTCCCCAGACGAGGGAGGCAGACAAGTTGGCGGAATTCGTAGCTGTGCCGTTTTGGTTGGCCATCATATTGGGCATCCTTGCAGCAATTGCCATCTTTGACAGGATATTCGCACCAAGCGTCAGATGGTTTTTCCGCCGACGCGTCAACGATGCAATTGATGAACTCAATGCACGGCTTGATCTTCAAATCCGCCCTTTCAAGCTCACGCAACGGCAATCCCTGATCGATCAATTGCTTTACGACGAGCAGGTGATCAAGTCCGTTGACCAAGAGCACCAAACATCGGACGAGCCGCGCGCCATCATCATGAATGCTGCAAAACGTTATGCCGACGAGATTGTGCCTTCCTTTTCGCCTCTTACATATTTTGGCATTGGTACCAAGGCAGCGAAATGGCTGTCGCAACGCGTCTATCGCGTTCGCCTTGGCTACA
>JAHEJF010000490.1 GCA_024639025.1 Ahrensia sp.
ACAATCTGAGACACCTGTTCGTCGGTGCCTGAGGTTTCAATAAAGAGCAGTTTCTGATCAACAAACATTGAGTTTGTTTCAGCATCATACTCAATTGGGCAGCCAAAATGGCGCGCGAGCGCTGCTCCATCGCGCGGCGCTGAGTGTCGGAATGTCACCCGCTCGGGCAATATCTTGTCGTCTTGCAACAACAGCGCCATAGCAGAGCGCGCGGTGACCATTGCGTGCTCTACCAAGTGTCGCCTGTTGATCACCGGCGGAAACGGCGTGTAACGGAACTCCACCAATTGCTCATCGGGGTATTCGATGATGCGAACATCCAGGCCATTTGTCAGATAGTCGACATATTTTAGAGCGTTCTGGACGCATTCGCCGGTCGTATTGCCCAGCTTCAAAACCAGGGCCAGGGGTCCAATATTGTCGAGCATGCGCGGTGCCCTGAGCGCAAGATCACTGCCAATGGACTCAACGCCGGTCTTTTCCGCCAGATTCAACATCAGCTTGTTGAGGGCGTCAAAAGAGATCAGCTGCGTGAAATCGCTCAACGCAGAAGCTTCAATACCAACCTCGATAAGTTCCTCGGTTCCAACAAGTCCGTGTTCCTCAAAGAACTGGTCCATCCCCATCAGGGATGACGACCGCACATAGAGTGTCTTGTTGGACGGTAGCATATGTGTCCTTATTTATGTATTCCGTGTCCTGAATTATTCATATTACACATTTTCTTCATGGTGTAGCCTATGAGTATAGGATGGGCTTGGATACAATGACGCGACATGCGAATCCGCATCATATACGGGATTGGCAGTCTGAATATACTGCATCAATCTCAGATACAGAGTTAGCGGTGATGACTCTGCTCATAGAGGGCTATTCTGCGCGCGAAATTGCCCAGAAATCTCTTCATTCGGAGTTTGTGGTTCAAGTGGCAATGGCAAGCGTCCTGAAAAAGACACGCTCCAAAAACCTGGTCAATGCAGCCATCAAGCTTATCCGTTCCGGGGCGTTGACCATCTGACAAGCCGCGAACTGCCGCCGCGTTGCTAAGTTCTGGGCCGGTTTTTTCACAATATCTATATTTTAGGACATCCCGTTAGATTGGCCTGGCGCGCGGAATGTGATTGACTTGCCGTTGAGTAATATGTCCGAAATAGGGAGATTTCGATATGCGCAAAGGTTTAAATCAACTGCTCAAAGCGCTGGCATTCACAGCGGCGATCGCCACCGTCCCGGCCCATGCCGATGACAATGTGATGGTAGTTTTTGACGGATCGAACTCCATGTGGGGCCAAATCGATGGTACCGCCAAGATCGAAATTGCGCGTGGCGTGATGAACAATTTACTTGGCGATTGGGCTGATGAGCGCAACGTCGGACTAATGGCATATGGACACCGCCGCCGCGGCGATTGCACAGACATTGAAGTGCTTGTTGAGCCCAGGGCACAGACAAAGGCCACCATTATTGATCGGATCAACGGCATTACACCGACGGGCAAAACACCTCTTACAGATGCGGTGGAGCAGGCCGCGACCGCGCTCTCCTACGCCGATCAACCCGCAACGGTAATCCTGATATCCGATGGTCTTGAGAGCTGCGAACGTGATCCCTGCGCCCTGGCTCAAGCACTGGAGAAGGGCGGTGTTGGCTTTACCGCTCATGTGGTGGGTTTCGGCTTGGGCAGTGAGGAAGACGCCAGTTCTTTGGCCTGCATCGCAGAGCAGACTGGCGGCCAGTTTATTTCGGCATCTAATGCCAGTGAACTTGGTTCGGCACTCACAACAGTGGGTGCGACGGTTGCTGAGGCAGAACCAGCCGAACCGCCAGAACCGACCGAGCCTGCGGTGCCGCAGGTCGCTGTAAACGGTCCCGGCACGGCCGTTGGAGGATCGGAAGTCAATGTGACCTGGGAGCCGACGGTCGCTGAAGCCGATTATATTACCATCGTGCCTGCAGGCACTGATCCGGATGTCTTTGGGCCCTATGTGCGTATCGGCAAGTCCGAAGCTGTCGACGTCACCGTACCGGGCGATGAGGGCCTTTACGAGGTGCGCTATCTGCACAATCAAACCAAGCAGGTTTTGGGCTATGATGAGGTGGAAGTCAGCAAGGCCGAAGTCGAACTGACAGCGATTGATACGGTGGAAACCGGCGCCGGGTTCGAGGTCTCCTGGGCGCAAACCATCAACCGGCGAGATTATGTCACCATTACCCCTGTTGGTGCTGAGGAAGGCGAATTTGGCAACTATCTGACCGTTACATCCAAGAACAAGGGGACATTGCAGGCACCTGCCGATCCAGGCCTTTATGAGGTGCGTTATGTGCTCAATATCGACAAGCGCACCGTGGCCAAACGGCAGATCGAGGTCACCAGTCCGCAACTGACCCTTCAGGCACCACAAAGCACCCAAACTGGCGCCGCCTTTGATGTCAGTTGGTCGAAAGCGGTGAATGTCCAAGACTATATAACAATCGTGCCAATGGGCGCCGATGAAGGTGAGTTCGGTAATTATATCGTGGTG
>JAHEJF010000491.1 GCA_024639025.1 Ahrensia sp.
TTTCAATTATGAAGATCCTGATTGGGCCGGCTTCAAGGCGCCACCGTCGATTGAAACCGGCCATTTCTTCGGCACAGATCAAAACGGCCGCGATCTTGCGGCGCGAACGCTCTATGGCACACGCGTTTCCTTGGCCGTTGCTCTGGTCGCCACGCTGGTATCGATATTGATCGGCGTCACCTATGGGGCCGTTGCGGGTTATGTTGGTGGTCGCGTGGACCAGGTGATGATGCGGTTTGTCGATATCATGTACGCCTTGCCCTACATCCTGTTCGTCATCTTGTTGATGGTCGTGTTTGGCAGAAATGTCTATCTGCTTTTTGCCGCCATCGGCGCACTTGAGTGGTTGACGATGGCGCGCATTGTGCGCGGCCAGACATTGTCCCTCAAACAGAAGGAATTTGTTGAAGCTGCAAGAGCGTCGGGACGCAGCACCGCTGGAATCATCTTGAGGCATATCATTCCCAATCTTGTTGGGCCGGTGGTTATCTACGCCGCGCTGACGGTGCCAGAAATCGTCGCAACAGAAAGCTTTTTGTCCTATCTCGGATTTGGCGTTCAGGAACCGCTCACATCATTGGGCACGCTGATTGCAGAGGGCGCAGATGTTTTTGAGATCTTGCCATGGCTGCTGTGGTTTCCTGCAACGTTCCTTATTTTGCTTCTGTTAAGTCTTCTCTTCATTGGTGACGGGTTGCGAGATGCCTTTGACCCGAAGGATCGGTGACCGTCATGAAGAACCTGCTCAATATTCAAGATCTGCATGTGAAATTCCAGACAAATGATGGCATGGTTCATGCAGTGCGCGGCATTGATTGCCATGTACAACCGGGCGAGTGCCTGGGAGTCGTCGGCGAATCCGGTTCAGGGAAAAGCCAGACATTCCTGGCTGCCATGCGCTTGCTTGGCCGAAATGGCGAAGCATCCGGGACGATCGACTTCAATGGCCAGAACCTGTTGAAACTCGACCTTGGGTCGCTCAATCGCATTCGAGGCAACACGCTCTCGATGATCTTCCAAGATCCGCTTACATCGCTAACGCCACATATGCGCATAGGCCAGCAGATGCGCGAGGTTCTTGGCCACCATCAGCAAATAACCGGTCGAGCGGCAGATGCACGATGTCTCGATTGGCTCCAACGCGTTCGCATCCCGGAAGCCAAGAACCGGTTGCGCCAATACCCATTCGAATTATCCGGTGGCATGCGTCAACGCGTCATGATTGCCATGGCGATGTTATGTAATCCTGAACTGCTGATCGCCGATGAGCCGACCACCGCACTGGACGTGACGATACAGGCAGAAATCCTCGATATCATGGATGAGTTGCGCCGGTCCGAGGGCACAGCCATCGTCATGATTACCCATGATATGGGTGTGGTTGCGCGCATGTGTGACCGTATTCAGGTGATGCGCCACGGCGAGTATGTCGAACACGGCAGCACGGATGACATATTCAATGCGCCCAAACAGCAATACACCCGCATGCTGCTCGATGCGATGCCTCGGATTGACCGGGCGCGCATCATGTCGCGCAATGCGGTGGCCAAAACCGAGCAAGGATCCGCGGATTTCCTCAAGCTCCACGATGTCAATGTGGAGTTCAAATTATCGGCAGGTCTATTCTCGCCTGCAAGAATATTGCGTGCTGTGGATGGCATCAGTCTCGATTTGAATGCTGGCGAAACCATGGGGATTGTTGGCGAGTCTGGCAGTGGAAAGTCAACTTTGGCCAGGGCAATATTACAATTGTTGCCAACCAGCTCAGGCGATGTCGTGTGGCTTGGCAGCAATCTGTCAAAGCTCGACAAGAAACAAATAAATGAGGTGCGTGAATATCTACAGATCGTTTTTCAAGACCCTATGGCCAGCCTCAATCCATCCATGACAATTGGAACGTCGATTGCCGAACCATTGAAGATTTTCATGTCCGAGCTTTCCCCTTCGCAGATCAAGGAACAGGTCGGCGATGTTTTGGAGCGCGTTGGTCTGGACCGATCCATGATCAACCGGTATCCGCATGAGCTGTCCGGCGGCCAAAACCAACGTGTAGGGATCGCGCGCGCCATCATTGTAAAACCAAAACTGGTCATCTGCGATGAAGCGGTTTCTGCATTGGACGTGTCCATTCAGGCGCAGATCATCGAATTGTTGCTGGGCCTTCAGGCCGAGTTTGGCCTGTCACTGATCTTCATTTCGCATGACCTTTCGGTGGTCCGCGAAATTTCTCATCGGATCATGGTCATGTATCTTGGCAGCGTCGTCGAAATGGCTGACAGCGATGCGCTCTTTGACAACCCACAGCACCCTTACACCAAGCAACTGATCTCTGCGGTTCCTATACCAGACCCAGAAATTGAGCGATCGCGCACAAGAATCAAGTTGAAAGGTGAATTGAGTTCACCGCTTGATCCATTAGCCAAATTCCGGTTCCTGCCTTCCAGGTTGCAGGCCGACGATGCGGCCAAACAGGCACGACCTAAACTACAAGAATTCATGCCTGATCATCTCGTGGCC
>JAHEJF010000492.1 GCA_024639025.1 Ahrensia sp.
CCCTATGCCTATCATGAACACAACGCGGCCAAGGCCGGTCCAAGACTGATGCAGCAACTCAAAGAGGGAAAATCTGTTGCGCTGGTATCTGATGCCGGAACACCTCTCATTTCAGATCCGGGATATCGCCTGGCTTTGGAAGCCAGGTCTGAAGGCATCCAGGTCATACCGATCCCGGGCGCTTCAGCGGTGTTGGCCGGCCTTTCTGCCTCTGGATTGCCGACCGATGATTTTCGTTTTGTCGGCTTTTTGCCGGTTAAACAAGGCGCGAAGCAATCCTTTCTGGAAGCACTTGCAAATACGCCTTCAACATTGATCATGTTTGAAGCGCCCACGCGGTTGAAAGCCACGCTCAAGGCCATCGCTGCGGTAATGGGCGAGGAAAGGCGGGTTTGTGTTGCACGCGAATTGACCAAGCGTTTCGAGACAATCAGATCCGCAAAAGTCAAAGAATTAATTGATTGTTTCGAAAGCGAAACAGTAAAGGGTGAGATCGTCTTGCTGGTTGAACCCGCTTTGCAGACGAAAAAGATGCTCTCCGAGGATGAATTGGATGACTTGCTCAGATCACTGCTTTCGGATCACTCACCCTCAAATGCGGCCAAGGAAGCAGCGCGCCTGACCGGCATGCAAAAATCCACTCTGTATTCGCGGTTGTTGAAATTGAAAGACCATTTTGATGAACAGGGCGGATAAGCGGCGGCGCGCGTACCGGAAAGGTCATCAGGGTGAATGGCTGGCGGCGTGGATATTGCGCATGAAGGCATTCCGCATTGTAGCCAGGCGCTTCAAGACGAAATCGGGTGAAGTGGACCTGATTGCCCGTCGTGGTGATCTGGTTTTGATGGTGGAGGTCAAGGCAAGACCAACGCTAGAGCAGGCGATGGATGCGGTGCCCCCGAGTGCATTGAAGCGTATTGAAGCGGCGGGAGATGAATGGCTGGCGCGGCAGAAGGACCACGCGAGACTGAGCGTCCGTTATGACCTGATTGCTTTTTTGCCGCGCCGTTGGCCAGTTCACGTGACCGCAATTCATATGCCGTGAATCGCCTTTGCAATTGATTTTTGTGCAACAAGACTCCATCTGAACCACTGGCTTCTATACACGAAGGGCGCGCTCTGATTTGAGCATTGAAAACATTGTACAAATCCAAGTGTTGCAATTTCATCGAAGGTCAAAATGCAATATCGTCATAACCAAACGGGGAAATGAATATGGCGCTCAAGATCGCGGTCCAGATGGACCATATCGCAAATATCTCCATTGGTGGTGACACCACATTTGCCCTGTGTCTGGAAGCCCAGAAGCGGGGACATGCCTTGTACCATTATACGCCCGACCGGTTGACCATGCGCGGCACCGATGTCACAGCGAAAATGGATCCGCTGACAGTGCGTGACGTCGAAGGCGATCACTTCAGCTTCGGTGAACCGGCAAGGACCAGATTGCGCGATGTGGATGTTGTGCTTTTGCGCCAGGATCCGCCATTTGACATGAACTATATCACCACCACTCATATGCTCGAGTTGGTCCATCCCGAAACGCTGGTTGTCAACAATCCCCGGTCGGTGCGCAACGCACCGGAAAAAATATTCGTGATGGAATATGCCGATTTGATGCCGGAAACGATTGTAACACTCGATTTCGATGAGATTGTAGCCTTTCGCCAAAAGCACGGCGATATCATCCTGAAGCCACTTTATGGCAATGGCGGCGCCGGTGTCTTTCACCTGCGCGATGGTGACAGAAATCTGACATCGCTCCTGGAAATGTTTAGCCAGCTAACACGTGAACCAATTATCGCACAGCGCTATCTCAGCGACGTCCGCGCAGGCGACAAACGCATCCTGCTGATTGATGGCAAACCGGTCGGCGCAATCAATCGCGTGCCCGATGAAAGCGATACACGCTCGAACATGCATGTTGGTGGGAAGGCAATCGAGACATCCATGACCGACCGTGAGTTGGAGATTTGTGAACGCATTGGTCCGGAGTTGGAGAAGCGCGGCCTGACACTTGTCGGCATTGATGTGATTGGCGGGTTGATGACCGAAATCAACGTCACCTCCCCAACCGGCATCAGGGAAGTTCAGAAATTTGGCGGTGCTGACATTGCGTCACTGTTCTGGGACGCAGTCGAAGCCAAGATCAGGTGAACGACCGGAGCTTGCTTACTCAAGGCACTGCAGCGCCGCGAAAATACCGAATACTTCCATTGCAACCAAGATGTTCTGCTATTGTTCTTGTAATATGATGTAAAATGTGCACATATATACAAGAGCCAGAGTATTGGATGTGGCGCAGCCTCATCGGATGATGAGATATATTATATTTGTGTTGTGGGGTTGGAATTTATGGTTTCGCGCGTTTCGACAGTCTCGTTTCAGGGCATAGAAGCTGCGCCCGTTGACGTGCAAATCATGGTCGCACCCGGCAAGATGGGCATGCACATTGTAGGCCTGCCGGACAAGGCGGTTGCAGAAAGCCGTGAGCGCGTTCAGTCAGC
>JAHEJF010000493.1 GCA_024639025.1 Ahrensia sp.
CGTGCTTGATCCTTTAAAGGATCAAGCACGCGAGATCATATATGGCATGCCATATCTTGAGTGGCGCGACAAATATCAAACCGAAGCAACCGAAGAACAAAAAGCCGCCTTCAAACGCAATGCTCCCAAGCATGATTGAATTCGCGCATGCTTCAGTCTTGGATTAAAAATAGCTGACACTAATTCTGGTGCTTGGGTCACGTCAAAGCGCGCGTGAACTTAGAGCGTATCCTGCCAGTTAAAATTATCGGCACGATCTGGCTGCGAAGGTGGCGGCAAGCCCTCTTCGACCAGCCTTTGCCGCACTGATTTGCTCTGCAGCGGATTGGAAGCTTGTGTGCGGGCTTGCTGGGTAATGTCACCCAGCAGAATATTGCCCCCGTCCAATTCCGGATCCTCGATCGACATCGGATTGGTGCTTTCCAATTCAGCCTCTGTTTGCAGCGGCGGCAATTGCAGCAGCGGAGCATTTTCATTGGCCAGTGAGGTCAGCAATGGCGAAGCCGCATCGCCCAGCAATTGCTTGAGCTGACGTTCGACATAAAAAGCGAGCTTACGTTTGCCGGCAGCGGTAAAATTGATTCCATCAGATGACCGCAACCTCACCGGCTGACCATTAATGTCTGAGCCGGTCGAGACAAAGTTGCCTTCCTCGTCCACAAATCCGTCCCAAATATCGACAAAGTAACCATCCGTGCTCTCTGCGGCTGCTTTGTAATATTCGTTGAAAGCCAGAATATCAGCGGACATGGAGCGGAACCTGAAGGGCGGACTTCCAACCCAGATCAACTGCGTATTGGTACTGCGGACTGCTTTTGCGAAGGCCTCGACACGACGTATATATTCTGTCTCCCAGGCCTCACTGCGCACTTGCTCGGTCCGGCCATTGACCCGCATGGCCTGCCTGTCATTTGAACCAAGCATTGCAACCACTAATGTTGGCTTCAGCTCTTCAATAATCGGCACAATCTTTTCAGGCCAGTTATAGAAATCATCCCGGACCAGACCTGAAGATCCATTTGTTCTGACATCCACAACCACATGGGGCACTTGATCATATGCCTCAATCAGACCCTGGCTCATGCCGTCGGCGATAAAATCGCCTGCCACCAGAATGCGGCGGGCATTTTCTGCCTTTTCGACACGTTCAGGAGCAGCCGCCAGAGTGGTTGACTGAGACGAGCGCTTGCGCACGGTCTTGGTGCCGGACGATTTTTTTCGGGTGACCCGCTTGATCGTCGTTGCTTTTTTTCTGACGGTTTTCTTTTTTGGTGCTACCTTGTTACGCGGTGTACCGTCTTTGCGTTTGAACAACAATTGCAGCAAATTTTGCGGTTTGTCCTGCGCCAGAACAGTTCCCGAACCGATCAACTGACCAGCACCAGACAGTGCGCTCTGGTCGATCGGAACGAGCGCGCCGATGACCGTCAGAACCAGCGCGAGCTTTGTGGCTCGAATCCACGAAAACCAGTCCGTTTTAAACACATAAATCAAAACACGAGCGCCCAATGTGTTGTTTCGCCTACCGGCGTCTGAGCACACTTAGCACTTCGAGCGATGGATATCCATCCTGCGCCAATCCATTCTGCGACTGGAAGGCCTTGATTGCACTGCGTGTTTGTGGTCCCGGCTTGCCGTCAATCTCGCCATCATAAAAGCCAGAACGCTTGAGGCGCTGCTGCAACTCTTCGGCCTGCGCAACCGAGATCCTGGTATAAGGACGTTTCCAATCGCGCCGCGTAGCAGGAAAACCGGCAATCTGATCGGCAAGCAACCCAACACCCAACGCATATTTGTCCGCATTGTTGTATCGTTTCAGCACAAAGAAGTTTTTGATCATGAGAAATGCCGGGCCATCGCGCCCCTGCAATACCTTCAACTCTGCATTCTGGTTACGGGGAAATGCCTTTCCATTGGCTCGTTTCACGCCAATGTTCGACCACGCTTTCAGGCTTTGCGAACCGCCGGGAAACTTGCGCCCCGGTGGTAATGTCACCTCGTATCCCCAGGTTTGACCTGACTTCCAGCCATTTTTTCGCAACAAGTTTGCGGCGGTATAAAGCGCATCGGGCACCGAATTCCAAATGTCCTTGCGCCCATCGCCATCACCATCAACTGCGTAGGCCTGGTAGCTGGTCGGAATGAATTGCGTATGCCCCATTGCGCCGGCCCAGGAACCGGTCAACCCGTTAAGCGAAACATCACCGCGTTGTGCGATCTTCAGAGCGCCAATTAGCTGGCCGCGGGCAAACTTTGCCCGGCGTCGGTCTGCATAGGCCAACGTGGCCAGAGCCCGCGGGACGTAGTGCAAACGGGAAGCATCTTTCAATGCTTCGCCATAGCTTGATTCCATCGACCAGATGGCCAGCAAAATGTGTCGGTCGACACCGGTATTGCGCTCGATCTGATCAAGTAACCGTTTGTATTTGCGCGCCATTTTCTTGCCATTGGCAATAGTTCGCTCATTCACTCGGCTGTCGATATACTGCCAGGCCTCATCTTTG
>JAHEJF010000043.1 GCA_024639025.1 Ahrensia sp.
CTGACGGGTTGTGCAGGATCAATGGGTGAAGGGGACCATTAACCCTAGTCAAAAGATATCCGGCTTCTCGTCTTCGATTTGATCTGCCTCAATGCGCTTGACCAGTGTTTCTGCGATAGTTTTTGACTGAAAACCAATATGCAGGGAGAATTGCCATGGATTCGGTGGCCATAGCTAATGGACAGGACAAGTTGGAGAGAGATCTGGTAGATCTGCGATCCGGCAAGGTGTCCAAGAAAGCAAAACGGCGGATAATCGCCGAAATGCGGCAGGATCCTGAGGCGATTGCGCATGCCTTTGAGAGTGGCAAATACCCCTACAAGACAAAGATGCGCAGAAAAGCCTACGAACAACACAAGGCTGAACTGCAGGTAGAACTACTCAAGGTGCAAGAGTGGGTGCGGGAGACCGGCCAAAAGGTTGTCATCATCTTTGAAGGTCGCGATGCGGCCGGCAAAGGTGGTACCATCAAGCGTTTCATGGAGCATTTGAACCCACGTGGCGCACGTGTCGTGGCACTGGAGAAGCCCAGCGAACGCGAAAGCACACAATGGTACTATCAGCGCTATATCCAGCATCTGCCCGCCGCAGGTGAGATCGTCATGTTCGACCGCTCATGGTACAACAGGGCAGGGGTGGAACGTGTCATGGGGTTCTGCAATCCCAACGAATACCTGGAGTTCATGCGTCAAACGCCAGAATTTGAGCGCATGCTGGTGCAATCGGGTATCCGGCTGTTCAAGTTCTGGTTTTCGGTTACCCAGGATGAGCAGAGGCGGCGCTTCAACAGCCGTGAGAAAGATCCACTCAAACAGTGGAAACTGTCGCCGATCGACAAAGCCTCGCTTAACAAGTGGGATGATTACACCGAAGCCAAGGAAGCAATGTTCTTTTATACCGATACGGCCGATGCGCCTTGGACGGTGATCAAATCGAATGACAAGAAACGTGCCAGGGTCAATTGCATGCAGCATTTCCTGCAGGTGCTGCCTTATCCCAAAAAAGATCTACATGTCGTACGGGGCCCTGATCCACTGATTGTCGGTCATTCCGCTCAGGTCATTGGTCGCTCTGAGCACATTTTGGGTGCATCATTGCATCCCGATCAAAAACGCAAGGGCTGATTGCCTGCTGGTGATACCCTAAAAGATATAGCAGACTGGTCACACCGGTTCCATGGTGTTGGTCACTTTGTGTTTCCTGCCCGCGCTCAATGGTAATTCGATCGAGCGCGACAGATTTTTGGCGCAATATGGAAAGTCAGGTGCCATGCGGCAGGATAATGTGTTGTTCTACGTGCAATCGGGAACACACCCATGAACGAGATGACAGACATACGCCGGCGGCGCAAAAGCAGCCTTCCCAAGGGGCGTCAGCTTGACGACGCTGCTCTGCTTGAGGTCCAGCAGGCATTGGGTGACCGTCCACGAAACCGGGATCTTCTGATTGAGTTTCTTCATCTGATTCAGGATCGCAATGGATGCCTTCCGGCAACGCATTTGCGTGCTCTGGCCGAAGAAATGCGCCTCAGCCAGGCTGAGGTGTACGAGGTTGCATCGTTTTATGATCATTTCGATGTGGTGCGTGAAGGTGAAGAGCTCCCGCCACCACTGACAATCCGGGTTTGCGATTCTCTTTCATGCATGCTCAGCGGGGCTGAAAACCTCATCGCGGGTCTTGAGCAAGAACATGAACCGACATTGGTGCGGATCGTACGTGCCCCGTGCATGGGACGATGCGCATCCGCACCGGCGGCGCGTATTGGTGATCGTGAAGTCGATAATGCGACTCCAGATGACTTGGTTGCGATGGCTGCAAGTGGTGAGTTTGATGTTGCAACGCCCGAATATGTGAGCCTGCATGCGTATCTCGAACATGGCGGATACCAGGTATTGGATCGTGCGCGCGCAGGAGAGCTTGATGCGGACACGCTGATCGACACGCTGGGAAATGCCGGTTTGAAAGGTCTGGGCGGTGCAGGGTTTCCTGCCGGCAAGAAATGGGGCTTCGTGCGTTCCTATGATGGGCCGCGCCTGATGACCATCAATGGTGATGAAGGTGAGCCTGGTACCTTCAAGGACCGCCATTATCTTGAGAGAGACCCACATCGGATGTTTGAGGGCGCGCTTGTAGCCGCGCATGCCGTTGAGGCCGAACGGATCTATCTCTACATGCGTGATGAGTATCCCGCGGTTCTTGAAATTCTACGCAATGAAATTGCGGCGCTGGAGGCGGCATCGATCATCGACACCGGCTTTATTGAACTGCGCCGCGGTGCAGGTGCCTACATCTGCGGTGAAGAAAGCGCGATGATCGAGAGCATTGAAGGCAAGCGGGGACTTCCACGTCACAGGCCGCCCTATATCGCGGAAGTCGGGCTGTTCGGCAGACCAACGCTCAACCACAATGTGGAAACGCTGTGGTGGATACGCGACATCGTTGAAAATGGCCCAGAATGGTTTGCTGAGCAGGGTAAACCAGGTCATCCCGGTGTTCGATCATGGTCGGTTTCGGGCCGTGTGAGGGAACCGGGCGTGAAACTTGCACCAGCTGGCGTCACGGTCCGGGAACTGATTGATGACTATTGCGGCGGTATGGCGGAAGGCCACGCATTCAAGGCCTATCTGCCGGGCGGTGCTTCGGGCGGTATCCTGCCTGCTTCAATGGATGACATCGCGCTTGATTTTGGCGACACGCTTTTCAAGCATGGTGCTTTTGTTGGTTCGCACGCCGTTGTCATCCTTTCCGATCAGGACAACATCAAGGATGTTGTGATCAATCTGATCGATTTCTTTGCGCATGAGAGCTGCGGGCAGTGTACACCGTGCCGCGGTGGTACGGAAAAAATGGCCACGCTGTTGCGCAAACCGGGAAAACTCGACGAAGAAACGATCCGTGATCTTGAACAGGTCATGCGCGATGCCTCAATATGCGGACTGGGGCAGGCGGCACCGAACCCTGTCAATCACCTGCTGACCCATTTTCGGGAGGATTTGTGATCATGCTTGAGGCATTTTTGATCACACTTTTGGGTGTCATGGCTGCGCAAGCCTCTCCCGGTCCAAATCTAATTGCAGTTGCTTCAGTGTCATTGGCGCAGGGTCGCAAGGCTGGTTTGTTTGTGGTTGGCGGCGTTTCCTCTGGCATGCTGGTATGGTCCTTGGCGACTGCCTATGGTCTGGCAACTGTACTGGAGCTCTTTCCTTATTCTCTGACTGCCATGCGCATTATCGGTGGTGGTTATCTGCTGTGGCTGGCTCTAAAGGGTTTGCGTGCGGCAATCAGAAATGAACCCGGATCGATCAAGGCAGCACGCGAGCCGCTTTCAAATCCGCAAGCCTATTTGCGCGGATTCTTGGGGCTTCTGACCAATCCGAAAGCCGTGATGATGTGGGCGGCTGTCGCAACATTCTTGTTCGGCGCGGGTTTGACGGCACCGCAAGTTCTGGCGTTCGGTCCGGTGGGGGCCATCTCCGGATTTGTGATTTACGGCTTTTATGCGGTGGTTTTCTCGACCGGCATCGCGTCGCGTTCCTATCAGCGTTTCGCACGCTGGTTTGAGACAGTATTTGCTGCTGCCTTCGGCGGGTTGGGCGGCAAACTTCTATTTGACGGTTTGAGGGAGTTGCGAACTTGAGCAAACAAACGAAATTCAGCCTCAACGGCAAAGAAGTTCTGGCCAAACCTGAGGAAACGATCTGGCAAGTTGCGAAGCGAGAGGGCATCGCCATTCCGCATCTGTGCCATCTGGATAGTCCGGGCTATCGCTCGGACGGCAATTGTCGGGCCTGTGTCGTGGATATTGAGGGCGAGCGCGCATTGGCAGCATCGTGCATTCGCAAACCGACGGAAGGTATGGTGGTCAGCACAGCTTCTGAGCGCGCCACCAAGAGCCAATCCATGGTTTTTGAAATGCTGGCTGCCGACATGCCCGCGCGCGAACAGGGCCCCGATCAGCAAAGCTCTTTTTGGCAATGGGCTGACCAGTTTGGCATTGAAGGCGCCGAGCGCTTGCCCAACAAATTTGACGGTGCCGAGCAATCAACACACGATGTTTCCAATCCTGCGATTGCCGTCAATCTGGATGCCTGCATAGCCTGCGGCCTGTGTGTTCGCGCCTGCCGGGAAGTCCAGGTCAATGATGTGATCGGTATGGGCCTGCGCGGCTCTCATTCAGTGCCTGTTTTTGATATCCATGATCCGATGGGGCTTTCGACCTGCGTGACCTGCGGGGAATGCGTGCAAGCCTGTCCAACCGGTGCCCTGTATGAAAAGACACTTATGGACGAAGGCGGAAAAACACGCATTATCAATGACTTTGACCGCTCAGTTGACAGTGTTTGTCCGTTTTGTGGGGTTGGGTGCCAGACAGTGGTCAATGTCAAGGACAACAAGATTGTTCAGGTTGATGGGCGCGACGGTCCGGCCAATGAAAACCGGCTTTGCGTCAAGGGCCGATTTGGTTTTGACTATGCGCAATCACCGGAAAGATTGACCAAACCGTTGATACGGCGTGAGGATGCGCCCAAGCGCGGCGATATCGATATGCGTTTCATGCAGGTTTCCGATGTTTTCCGCGAAGCGTCCTGGGAGGAGGCCATGGCGCTGGCCGCCAAAGGGCTGACTGATATTCGCGACGGTAGTGGCAAGGGAAAGGGCAGCGGAGCAATTGCAGGGTTTGGTTCTGCAAAAGGCTCCAATGAAGAGGCCTATTTGTTCCAAAAACTGATCAGGCAGGGCTTTGGGACAAACAATGTCGACCACTGCACGCGGTTATGTCATGCCTCGTCGGTGGCCGCCCTTTTGGAAGGCGTCGGTTCAGGGGCGGTTTCAGCGCCGTTCACTGATGCATTGAAATCTGATTGTGTCATCGTGATCGGCGCGCGTCCAACAACCAACCATCCGGTCGCAGCCACCTATTTCAAACAGGCAGTGAAGAATGGCACCAAGCTGATTGTGATGGATCCGCGTGGCCAGGATTTGATGCGCCATGCGCACTACTCTCTCAAGTTCAAGCCGGGCACCGACGTGGCGATGCTGAATGCATTGATCCATACGATCATCAATGAAGAGTTGTATGATGCGCAATATGTGCAGGCCAATGCCAGCGGCTTTGATGCGCTCAAGGAGAAAGTGAAGGACTTTTCGCCGGAAGCAATGGCGGATGTTTGCGGTATCGATGCTGAAACGCTCAAGCAAGTCGCGCGCCTGTATGCAAGTTCCGAGCGCTCGATTATTTTCTGGGGTATGGGTATTTCACAGCATACCCACGGAACGGACAATTCGCGTTGCCTGATCGCTCTGGCGCTGATTACCGGTCATGTAGGGCGCGATGGCACCGGCCTGCATCCGCTGCGCGGCCAGAACAATGTGCAGGGTGCATCGGATGCGGGATTGATCCCGATGTTTTTCCCTGACTATCGTTCTGTCGAGAACCAGGACATTCGTGGACAGATGGAAGATTTCTGGGGACGTTCGCTCGATCCCGTCAAGGGTCTGACGGTTGTCGAGATTGTCGATGCCATCCATGAAGGCGATATCACCGGTATGTATATAATGGGTGAGAACCCGGCCATGAGTGACCCGGACCAGCACCATGCGCGGGCGGCATTGGCCAAGTTGGATCATCTGGTTGTTCAAGACATATTTTTGACTGAGACTTGCTGGCATGCGGACGTGGTACTACCCGCATCGGCGCACGCCGAAAAGCTTGGCACCTATTCAAATACCAACCGTCAGGTCCAAATCGGACGACCGGCGCTGGATATGCCGGGCGAAGCGCGCCAGGATTGGGAACTCATTGTCGAATTGGCCAATCGGTGCGGGCTGGATTGGCAGTATGACGATGTGCCAGCGGTTTATGAAGAGATGCGGCAGGTGATGAAATCGCTCGATTACATGCCATGGGAGCGTCTGGATTCAGAAGGTGCGGTGACCTATCCCGTTCCTGAAGAGGGTGCAGAAGGCAGTGCCGTTATCTTTAAGGAAGGTTTTCCGACTCAAGACAATCGTGGACGCATTGTGCCTGCGGATCTAAGAGCCCCGCATGAAGTGCCGGACGAAGAATATCCGATGGTATTGACCACCGGGCGGGTGCTTGAACACTGGCACACGGGCGCCATGACACGCCGTGCTCATGTCCTGGATGATATTGAGCCTGAAGGATTTGCGGCCATGAACCCGCGCGAAATTGACAGGCAGGGTTTGGAGCCGGGCCAGATGATATCGGTACAGACACGGCGCGGCACGATTGAAGCCCTGCTGAGGGCGGACCGTGAAGTTGCGGACGGCATGATATTCATGCCGTTCTGTTTCAATGAGAGCCCGGCCAACGCGCTGACAAATCCGATGCTTGATCCGTATGGAAAGATTCCAGAATTCAAGTTCTGCGCGGCCAGAATTGGCAGGGTAGAGAGTGTTGAAGCGGCGGAGTAATCCGCCGCTCCTTCTATTTGTGTACGTGGCCCAATACGACCAGATGGGGCTCACCATCGCTGGTTATTGCAGGGGATTCTCCCCGGGCATTGATTTGTCCATGGACACGTTTTCGATAGTTGGAGAAGCTTTCGAATGTGACAACGTCAACCGGTTCATCCAAATCCAGGGCAAGCCTGTAATGGCTACCGTTCCCCTGTTCAGTCACAGACAAAACGCGCGCGGTGAAATGTTGCTTCAAATAGGTGCCGCGAACCTGGTCACCGACTTGGACTTCGATATCGGGATGGTTGGATAATCGCGCGGCCGCGGTGTTCCAATCCCTGAATCCAAGATGCTGGGCCGTTCGTTCGAGTGATTGGCTGTGCGAGATGGTGACGCCATTGTTGGCAAGTTCGATGCGCAGCAAACGCGCCTGTCTTTTTGCCTCTTCAAGCGGGCTTCGAAAATTGGTGGATTGCATTCATGCCTCCGTTGAGGCGGTCGTATGAAGTGGGTGCTCACATTGCCACAAGACCGCAGATAACGGATTGTGAAGCCGAATACTTCGGGAGGTTTCACCATCAAGTGAGCGGCCGGTACCTCAAACCAGCGCCCTGATAGACGCTTGTGCAGGTTCAGTCAACCAGACAACGGCATGTCCGAAGCGCTGCGCTCAAATGTCCAGCCATACCTGAATCGCGGCGACAGCGATGACGGTTGTGCCGCCCGTGTCAGGCTTTCCCTGATCCAAACCACCGAGTTCTGCCGTGACAGCGATATTGCCATAAGGAAACACTTTGGCGACTTCTGCCGTGTCGACATTTTCCGGTTCGGCGACACCAATCACGCATTTAACCACCATTTCGGATGGGTCTTTGCCCAATGCGGGCGCTACCGTCAGTGAATTTCGGTAGAGGGCGTCTTTTACAGCCCGTATTGCAGCCTTTGTGTGATCCTCACCGCGCAGGTCTACGCCCATACCAAATTCTGTTGCAAAGCGTTTGAGTGTCATCGTCATCCCTCGGTTCGAGTTAGACTTGGCGCAATTGATCAACCATTGCAAGAATGGTGATTTTCAACCACGCCTAGGCGCTCTTCAGCGTTTCCTCGCGGTATTCGGTGGGGCTTTTGCCTGTTCGTTCCTTGAAAGCGCGATTAAAGGGTGCAAGCGATGCATAACCAAGGTCAAAAGCCAGGTTGGTGATTTGCTCGCGGGCAAATGTGGGGCGGGCAAGTCTGCGCTTGGCTTCATCAATGCGATGATCGTTTAGAAATGCCGCAAAATTTCGATAACCCAATCCGGAATTGATGAGCTTGCGCAGGCGGTGTTCAGGCACATTTATCTGGCCGGCGAGTTCACCGATGGAAAGACCGGCATTGAGATACGCACCTTCTTCCATGAGATCCCGCAAGCGACCCAAATCGATCCGGTCTGCAGCATTCAGGCCCTCGTCCTGAATTTGCGTCTTGTTCTGAGGAGGAATGGGCAAAAGCGATTTACGGATGGATGAAATCGAGGTCATCAGTGTCATTGCGACCGCCAAGGCCAGGGTAGCGACGACAAATCGGGCCAGCGGGTGCTGGGTTTCAATCGCTTCCAGAATTTCTATGCCCATAATGGCCGCTGCCATCAACGGTACCAGGACTGCCATCGTACGGGAGAAATGACGTCGAGAGGCGACCAGATCATCGGCGATACAACAGCGAACGACATAGATCGAGTGACCCATCAGGATCGCAACCATACTGACTTGCACGACCTTGGAGGCATTGATCAATTTCGGGAATGGTACGCAAATCAAATAGGTGGCTGCGATAATGACCAGCGGTATTGTCATCCACCATTTCAGCTTGAAATCGTCATTGTGCAGCGCCTGGATAAACAACCAAAAGAACGCGGGTGACAGTACACCCCAAAGCTTGATCGGCACAACGTAACCACCCAACACTTGAACCATCAGGGGAAGTGCGACAATGCAGTAGATTCCAGCACCAAGAAAAAACAACGCGCCAAACACCGCGACCAAACGAATTGGTCGCGGCGCGAGGATTTGAATAATCAGCGTCAGAGAGATGGCGGCGGCACCACCGCGCATGCTCGCTTCATAAAGTTCGATCAAGCTCATGCGTGCATCCTACAAAGGTGGCGGCCTGGTTAAAAGACCGCCTCCATGAAATTTGCTTAGATGCCAAAGTTTGAGATTGGCGCTGACGGGAATTTTGTTCCTGATTTGCCGCCAGTGATTTTGCAGATTGCGTTAGCGGACGGGCTGTCCGGGTCGCAAAAGCGCAAGGTATCTGTTCGCTCAATGCTGCCTGTTGCTGTTTGATCAAGCTCGATAATCTGCTTGTTGTCAGCCTTGGTCGATTCGGCGTGTGCAACGCCGGCAGCCATTGGGAGGGCAACAAGGAGGGTTGCGGCAAGTGCGGCAATTGTTGTGTTTCTTACAGTCATCGTTCTGTTCCTTTCAAATGCAGCATCAGCTGCGCAATAAGGTGTTGAAACAACGGCTGGCATATTGAGTGGGGACTGGCCGCCGTAACAACGCATTCAACCTGGCGCTTCTTGCTGGTTAACGCTTTGTGAATTTGAAATTCGATGGACGATTTTCAGAATCGATCAGCATTTTTCAGATATGATTTGAATGGCTTTCGCAGTTTGCCATTGCCAAGCGATCTGACATTGATCATCATTTGGTTATGAACGTCATAGCTTCTACAATGTCACTACACGAAGAGCTTTTGCTGCTTTGTGCGCGGATCGGATATTCACCACACACGATCTCCTGAACCCTTGTTCGGCGCCAGT
>JAHEJF010000044.1 GCA_024639025.1 Ahrensia sp.
GGCGCAAAGAAGCCGGTCTGCCTTGCCTCGGCAATAAGGTTCTGGTCGAGACCGAGAACAATATCAGCCTCCGTGTTGCCACCTTCGAGACGAAGGCGGTTAAGCAGTGCCACACCATCTGCCGCTGAAACGAAATTTGCATCGCAACTGCATTCTGCTTCAAAAGCCGCCTCGACCTGTGGTCCTGGACCCCAATCAGCCGTGAAGCTCTCATAGGCGTAGATTGTAACATCTGCCGCCTTTCCTGTTGACGGGTAAAGGACCGCCAAAAGTGCCGCGCCAAAAAGGTAATTCTTCAAAGTTTCTCTCCTTGCCAAAACAAGGGAAAAAACACATCGCTGTTGTGAGAAGCGTGCGCCTAATCCCTCCGCCGGTCCTAACCGGATCAGGTTCTACGGGTCGGAAGCATCCTCTCAGCAACAAAAATTGCACCCCGTTAGACAGTCATTGAGATAACACTGTGTAGTGCCGGCTTCAAGAGCCAAGCCATGCTGTCACATTGCAGCATCGCTTCTGGCCGCGTAAGAAAATTTCATGACAAATCACGAACACATACTGATACTGCTCGACGGAACCGCTCACCGCGAACCATGGATATCCGACATCGCAAAGCAGGCCTATATTATCGCGGCCGATGGCGGAATCCGGCACGCGGACCTGCTGGGTGTCAGACCCGACTTATGGATCGGCGATTTTGATTCTAGCAGTGTTGATATGCACGAAACTTACCCAGAAATCCCAAAATCTGAGTATGCCGCCGACAAGATCAAATCCGATGGTGAATTGGCAATCGAAGAAGCGCTCTCGTTCAATCCGGCTCAGATCACGTTGCTGGGCGCGCTGGGTGGCGAGCGAACCGACCATAGCCTGTTTAATATTCTGGGTGCGCTGCGCTTTGCGCATCAACACCCGTCTTGCAAATTTGTGCTTGTTGGAGATCGCCAAACAGCAATGCCATTGGTGCCGGGCAAGCGCCTTGAAATTTCGCCCCGCCACGGCTCGATCTTGTCAATTGTCCCGTTTTCTCAACTGCACGGATTGACGATCACAGGTGTGCGCTGGCCGCTGAATTCGGTAGAGGTCGAGCTTGGGTCAACCCACACGCTGTCCAATGTCATTGATTCACAAGCTCACGTTGAGTTGGCCGGTGGCCTTGCAATTGCCATAGTGCAAATAAAAGATTGATCTGAAGGGATTAATATTGGCACACTGCTTGTGTGTAGAATCGCATAGTTTGAGACGGAACGCTCAGTATTCTGGTTCTCAGGCAATCAAAGGAGACTGATATGAAGAAAATATCTGCAACAATCGCCGCATTGGCGCTCGCAGGTTCTGTCGCAACAGGCTGCACGACAGCTGACACCAATGCCGGCCTTGTGGGTGCAGGTGTTGGTACAGCAGCTGCTGTAATTGCGGGCGGCAACACAGAAGCAATCTTGCTATCAGCTGCAGCCGGTGCTGCTGCAGGTGTTGTCATTGGCCGCGTGGCGCAAAACAGCAATGAATGCTACTACTCCAATGGACGCGGCGGATATTACAGAGCGCGTTGCTGATCTGAATCTTCAAATTTTTAAGACCCGCCCTTGCTCAAAAGCAGTTGGGCGGGTTTTTTATGCCTTGATTTAACTCCACCCGCACGCCAAATCGTTGGCAGCATGTGTTGGATCAAATGGCAATCTCACCTCCACTTTTAAGACTCGAAGACATTTCTCTCACCTTTGGGGGAACACCTCTCATAGGGCACGCCAGTTTTTCTGTGCATGCAGGTGACCGCATTGCGCTGATCGGACGCAATGGTTCAGGAAAGTCCACACTGCTGAAAATTTCCGCTGGCATTGTCGAAGCCAGCTCCGGAGAGGTGACCAGCGATCGGAGCGCAACTATTCGTTACCTGGATCAATCCCCCGACATGAGCGGATTTGAGACGATCGGCGACTATATAAGTCAAGGCTTGGGACCCATGGATAACCCACACCGCGTGAGCTATCTCGCCCAGGAGTTGGGACTGGATGAAACACGTTCGCCACACGGACTTTCTGGCGGCGAAGCACGACGTGCTGCGCTGGCGCGCGTATTAGCGCCGCAACCGGACATCTTGTTGCTGGATGAGCCGACCAACCATTTGGATTTGCCTGCCATCGAATGGTTGGAAGCTGAACTCATGCGGAGCAAATCTGCGCTGGTTCTGATTTCGCACGATCGGCGTTTCCTGGCCAACATCACGCGTAAAACCTTGTGGCTCGATCGCGGCAAATTGCGTGAACACGGACAGGGCTTTTCGAAATTTGAAGACTGGCGCGATAAACTACTCGAAGAAGAAGAACTGGAGCACCACAAGCTTGGTCGAAAAATTGTGCGCGAAGAGCACTGGATCACGCATGGCGTGTCGGGTCGGCGAAAACGCAACATGCGACGACTGGGAGAATTGAACCAGCTCAAAGCCCAGTTCAGAGAGCACCAACGCCCCGAGGGGGTCGCCAAGATTCAGACCGGCGATGGGCGCGCAAGCGGCAAACTGGTCATTGAAGCACAGGGATTGTCCAAATCGTTTGCTGACAAGACGCTGGTGCGTGACTTCTCGCTGCGCATACACCGCGGAGACTGCATTGGTTTTGTCGGCCCCAATGGCATAGGCAAAACAACGCTGATCAATATGTTGATCGGTCATCTGGAGCCCGATGAAGGCAAGCTAAGGCATGGCGTGAACCTCGATATTGCCATTCTTGATCAACGGCGCGATGCCCTGAACCCCGATGAAACGCTGGAAAACTTCCTGACCGATGGCAGCGGGCAAAGCCTCGTGGTCGATGGCAAAAGCCGACATGTTTCATCATACATGAAGGACTTTCTGTTCAAACCGGAGCAGGCGCGAACACCGATCCGCGAACTGTCCGGCGGTGAGAAAGCCAGGCTGTTGCTGGCAAAACTTTTGGCCCGCTCCAACAACATGTTGGTGCTCGATGAACCAACCAATGATCTCGACATGGAAACGCTGGACCTGCTGCAAGAGATGATTGCGGACTTTGACGGCACCGTGTTGTTGGTCAGCCACGACCGTGACTTTCTGGACAGGACGGTCAATGCGATCATTGCGCCTGAGCTAGATCATCCGGGTCGGTGGACCGTATTTGCGGGTGGCTACACGGACATGAAAGCGCAACAAGGTTTGGCTACGCCGCCCAAGAGAACCGACCGAAAGCCAACAAGGACGCAATCCGCTGAAGCGCCAATACCAAAGCCGGCAAACAGCAAGGCCAAATTGTCCTACAATCAGAAGTACGCGTTGGAAACACTGCCAGGCAAGCTTGAAGACGCGGCGGCTCGGATCGCAGAACTTGAAACCCAGCTCGCGGATTCGGACTTTTTCACCAGGGATCCGGCAAGCTTCAACGAAGCAGCACAAAAACTCGAAGAACTGCAAGACGAGCGCGCTCAGATGGAAGAAAAATGGCTTGAGCTGGAAATGCTGCGCGAAGAGCTTGAGCGCTGAGAAAAGCTGCCCATGCGCGTGGTGCTCAATTGCCTGCAACGAAAAAAGGGCGGCCTGAACAGCCGCCCTTTGTTTGATCTCAACTGTTTCTTTTACGAGAAGAACTGTGCGCCATTGGCCGAAATTGTCGAACCGTTGATGAAGCCCGCGTCATCACTGGCAAGGAAGGTTACGCAGCGCGCAATCTCTTCTGGTTCACCCAAACGTCCGGCAGGAATTTGCGGGATGATTTTGCTGTTCAGAACTTCTTCGGGAATGGCACGAACCATTTCAGTACCGATATACCCTGGACAAATCGCATTGGCCGTAATGCCAGCACGCGCGCCTTCTTGCGCAAGTGATTTAACAATACCAAGATCACCTGCTTTGGTTGCCGCATAATTGACCTGACCAAACTGACCTTTTTGGCCATTGATCGAAGAAATCACGATAACCCGACCAAATTTGCGTTCCCGCATGCCTGGCCAAACCGGATGTACTGTATTGAAAACGCCCGTGAGGTTCGTGTCGATCACGTCCTTCCATTGGTCTGGTGACATTTTATGAAATGGAGCGTCACGGGTGATACCCGCATTGGCGACGACAATTTCAATCGGCCCAAGATCCGCTTCAACCTGCTCAATACCTGCTTTGGATGCATCGTAATCTGCGACGTTCCACTTATAGGTTTTGATGCCTGTTTCAGCCGTGAAGGCCGCAGCCTTCTCATCATTGCCGGCATAGGTTGCAGCGACGTTGTACCCCTCGGCTTTAAGCGCTTTTGAAATGGCCTCACCAATTCCGCGCGATCCTCCGGTGACCAATGCTACTCTCGACATTCATATTCCTCCAAAAATTACTTTATCCATTTGTCGGCGACAACACTTCAGGAGTATCGTCGCCGCAAAATCGTTCATCAGTCGCGTTCAACACACAGAGCAACGCCCATACCGCCGCCAATACACAAAGTCGCAAGCCCCTTTTTGGCGTCACGACGTTGCATTTCAAATAGCAGTGTATTGAGAACGCGAGCACCGGAGGCGCCAACCGGGTGACCAATGGCAATTGCGCCACCATTCACATTCACGATGTCCGAGCTCCAGCCCATATCCTTGTTCACAGCACAAGCCTGAGCAGCAAATGCCTCATTTGCCTCAACCAAATCAAGATCGGAAACCGACCAACCAGCTTTTTCAAGCGCCTTGCGCGATGCGGGGATCGGTCCTGTGCCCATGATGGCAGGATCAACACCGGCGGTGGCCCAGGAAACGATCCGGCCCAGCGGCTTCACGCCACGCTTTTCAGCTTCCGCTGCGCTCATCAACACTGTTGCGGCCGCACCATCATTGATGCCTGAAGCGTTGGCTGCGGTAACCGTGCCTTCCTTGTCAAAAGCTGGACGCAGTTTTGAAATCCCATCAACGGTCACACCATGTTTGATGTACTCATCATCTTCGACAACAGTCTCGCCCTTGCGGGTTTTCACAACATGCGGAACAATTTCATCTTTGAACTTGCCAGCCTTCTGTGCGGCCTCGGCCTTGTTTTGAGAGGCGGCCGCAAACTCATCCTGGTCCAAACGCGACAACTGCCACTGCTTGGCAACATTCTCAGCCGTGTTACCCATATGATAGCCGTTAAACGCATCGGTAAGGCCATCTTTGAGCATTGTATCGACCATTTTGTAGTCGCCCATTTTCACGCCGCCACGTAGATGTTGGCAGTGCGGCGCCATAGACATGCTTTCCTGACCGCCTGCGACAACGATATTTGCATCACCAGTTGCAATTTGCTGCATGCCTAGCGCCACCGCACGCAGTCCCGAACCGCATAGCTGGTTCAGGCCAAAGGCGGTCGCTTCCTGCGGGATGCCTGCACTCATGGCCGCAATCCGCGCAGGATTCTGACCGGTTCCCGCAGTCAGGATCTGACCCATGATCACTTCATCAACATCCTTGGGGTCAACGCCGGCACGCTCAAGTGCACCTTTGATGGCTGTTGCGCCCAATTCATGAGCCGGCACATTGGCAAATGCGCCCAGAAATGACCCCACGGGCGTGCGTGCGGCACTGGCAATAACAATAGGCTCCATAATTTTCCCTTTCTGCTCCAACTTGAAAGCTGGATTTATGTAATGCTTGGGCGCTTTTCAACGCCGAAATTTCACCCTAACGCAACCCAACATATTGGCAACGTAATTGCCAGCCGATATTTGTGCTCCGGGCGCACAAAGGCAAATTATATGCGCCGCACAAAAAATCACTTTGATATCGGTCAATTACCGCGTTAGGATAATTGAACAACAAAAACGGTGCCTTGGGAACGTAGCTTTTAGTTGCGGTAAGGAAAATATATGGCCAAAGACAGCGACGAAACGACGATCATAAAAAAATATGCAAATCGGCGGCTCTACAACACCGGCACCAGCACCTACGTAACGCTTGAAGATCTGGCCACCATGGTGAAAGACAAGGAGGATTTCACCGTCAAGGATGCCAAGTCCGGCGAAGATATTACTCATTCCGTTCTGACACAGATTATTTTTGAGCAAGAGGCCAAAACAGGCCAGACCATGTTGCCTGTATCGGTTCTCAGGCAACTGATTTCCTTCTATGGCGATCAGATGCAGATGGTTGTGCCCAGCTATCTCGAACACTCAATGGCAGCTTTCGCTCAAGAGCAAAGTCATCTCAAGGAGCAGATGGCGTCCATGGTAGGCAAGTCGCCAATTGACGTCATGGCTTCCAGCAACGAAATGCTGCAGGAGCAAACCCAGCGCAACATGGAAATGTTCCAAAACGCCATGCGCGTCTTCAATCCGTTTTTGCCACAAGGTCAGAACGAAAATCCGGACGCCGAAACTGAGCCGCCCACCGACGAGAGTGAGAGTTCAGATAAAGACGATCTGGCGTCCATGCGCGATCAGATTGCGCAAATGCAGCGCAAGCTCGACTCGATGGAGTGAGCCGCCTCCGCGGACGATTGTTAGCGCAGCGGCAATACACCTTCTCTTTCTGGACACATGCCAATCTGTTCGAAACCGGTCTATCTTGTGATTGAACTGTTTACACAGTGGATCAGGTGACCCACATCCATTCAGCTAAGAGGTATTCTAATGCCAAAATTGTCGCTCGCAAAAGCCAACAAAATTATTCGCGACGCTTTGAAAAAAGGGCGTGATTCTGACATGCAGCCCCTGACAGTCGCCGTGTTGGACGCTGGCGGACATCTGGTTTCGATGCAGCGCGAAGACGGGTCATCCGTTTTGCGCCCCCAAATAGCGCAAGGCAAAGCCTTCGGGTGCATTGCTGTCGGCAAAGGATCTCGCTGGCTCGATGCACAAGCGCAAACCCGCCCCCATTTTCTCGAAGGTCTTTCAAACGTCTCCGGCGGCAATATCGTTCCGGTTCCCGGTGGTGTGTTGATCAGATCAAAATCCGGAGAAATCCTCGGTGCCGTCGGCATCACGGGTGACACATCGGAAAACGACGAAATCGCTGCTGTCGCTGGCATAGAGGCTGCACTGCTGATTGCCGACACGGGTGCATGATCTCAACGTCCGCATTTATGATGTCAATCTGAGGGTGACAATTTTCGAACGGATGCTGTCAAACACACCTTGCAATTCTGATGCATCGTTAGCGACATAGAAGCGATCGGCGCTGCCGGCGCAATCGGTCATGACTGATCTACCCCGATCAGCAACATCATCACCAAATGCAACTGCGAAGATCAGAACGCCTTCATCGCGCGCCACTTCACAAGCAATCCGGGTGTTTTCATCCCCTATTCTCATGCCCTCATCACCTTTCAAGCTGTGGTCGGTGGTTTCGGGCAATCCGGGCGCAATCGTATTTTCGCCATCAGTCAGCACCAGCATGATTTTTTTGTGGCTGGTTGTTGTTGGCAAGCTGCCGAATCTCTTTGCATCTGTAAATGGCGCTCTTTCTGTCAGAACACGCAAGCCCCACATGACTCCATCAGCAATGTAAGTGTAACCCCCAGGGTTCATAGAGCTAATTCCGCTCTTCAACACTGCTTTTGACCGGGTGAGTCCGACAATGGGTGAAGGGCACTCAAGCCACTTGCGGACGCCGGGAAATTGAACGGCGATTGCGCCGTCTCGGAGCGTATCAGGGGCGCGTCTCGAGCCCACGCATCCGCGCCAAAATCGGGGTGTATAGCCAATCCAGCTGGCATAGCGGTTGGCGGTACCAACATTGACATAGCTGGCGTAAGGAACCAGCCCAATCCTAACATCATTGCTGGCATCTGCAGCACTGATCATCTTGTCGACGAAGCCGTCGGCAACTGCTTTAAGCGCAGTCATCTTGCCCTCATTTGACATGGAATGCGTGCTGTCCAGCACCAGGGCAATCTCCAAATATGATTTACCGCCATAGGGGACTGATGCTGATACTTCCTGATGGAACGCATCAGGATATATGTCACCAAAAAAGTAGGCGGGAACGGTCGCATCGACAGTGATCGACAATTGACCAGAAGACTGATCAATTTCTACAAGCGAGAACGGCCCATCATAATTGCTGTACACAAACCCCTCAATATCTGATTGGGAAGGCAAGCTGTCATTCGCGATGAGATATTTGCCCGCAAACAGGACTGCAGAATCGACTGCATTCTGAAGCTTGGACCGGCGAGCGCTTATGTTTGAGTATTCGAGCGCCAGGCCCACGCCCGCCAACAAGGGAAAGGTAAGTAGAGAAAACAGGACCGCAACATTTCCGCCTTGTGCCCGAAGCAAACTTAAATTCATAATATTTCCAATGCGAATACCAATAAAAACAATATACTTATGGTTGCATTTGAAAATGTATTACTACTTAAGGTATATATATCGTCATGATTGCTGCGAATTGCAGAGCTTTACCTGATGGGAGGGTTTTTACCAATTGAACTCAAACAGAGCCCTTACCGGAAAGAATCAAGGGCGTGCGTTTCTATTTGAACAACCGGACGGCGTAAGATCTCTGCATCGCTTTCTATCGTCAATTCATCCGCGCCCCGCTGCCGGGTTTGTAGTAGAAGTTCAAATACTGACTGGGTCGCCATCTTGAGAGCCTCGTCTTTATCCTGCGAAATCAGGCGCCGTGCCAGGAAAAGCGACGCAGTCAAATCACCCACTCCGTTCGGCGCATCATCGATATGCTTGTGCTCGGCGAGCAAAGCCAACTGAGCGTCAATATACAAATTTCCGGTCAGCTCTTTGGTCAATCCAAAGGCACTGGTTACCAATACTGAGGGTAAATTTGCCTGGCGGACAGTGCCTATTATGTCGTTGTTATTTTCCAGCTTCTTCCCTGTAATCCATGTCAGCTCAAATCTGTTCGGCGTTACAATATCGGCCAGAGGCACCAGCTTATCTGCGATGGAACGCGCTATCGAGCCTGAAACATACAAGCCGCCCTCATCGCCGATCACCGGATCGCACATGTAGATCAAGTCTGGGTTCTGCGCACGCATGTCCTTGATAAATTGCGCTGCAGCGTCAACTTGAGCAGGAGTGGCCATATAGCCGGTCAAGACTGCCGACAATTCTGCATTGAATTTCGAGCCCGACAGATCTGTCAGCAGGTTTTCAAACGATGCATCGTCCGGGACAATTCGGGTTGAGGGGCCATGCCCTGGATGCCAAGGCAAAGTGATCGTCGGGACTGCCCAAACAGGAAGGCCCAAACTTTCCAATGCAAAAACTGCAGCGCGGTTTCC
>JAHEJF010000494.1 GCA_024639025.1 Ahrensia sp.
ATGTCTTTCTCCCAAGGCGCTACAGCGCCGATTGTATCTGTTCCAGTATTTGTGTTGCTGCCGACTTTCTGTCTGGCGAAGCAACGATTGGTCGGCCCACAACCAGATGGCTGGCACCTGCCTTGATCGCATCGGCGGGCGTGACCACGCGTTTCTGATCACCGGCATCGCTCCCTACAGGGCGAATCCCGGGCGTTACAACCGCCATGTCCGGACCGACAATCTCTCGCACCGTTTCCGCCTCCGCGGCTGAACAAACAATACCGCCCATCCCGGCTTGGACGGCTTGTCGCGCCCGCTTGAGCACCAATGTTGCCGGGTCATCATGATAGCCGGCCGCGCTGAGATCCTGTTCGTCCATGGAGGTCAAGACTGTCACCCCCAGCAGGCACAGGTCAGACCCTTTGGCTGCAGACACAGCGGCCTGCATGGCTTTTGGGTACGCATGCAGGGTGAGCATATCAACGCCCAGCTTAACCGCGCCTTCCACACCTTTGGCAATGGTGTTGTCGATATCGAGCAGTTTCATATCGAGGAATACGGACTTGCCTGCGGCTTTGAGCTCGCGCGCCAGGTCCAGGCCGCCAACAAAGGCGAGCTGGTAGCCGATCTTGTAAAACGATACGCTGTCCGCAAGGCTTTCGACGATTCCTGATGCCTGCAGGACAGTGGGCACATCCAAAGCGACAATGAGACGGGAATTGGCTTCTGGCAATGCTGGCTCCGACCTGATGTAGATTTCGCGTTGGGATCCAATCGCACAACCGATTATCAGGTTCAAGGCAAACAGGGATTATCCCCTGCCCCTGCCTTCTGTAACCTGTTCCAACAGCGCACGACAGGCTTTTTGCAACAACTTCAATTGGCGCTCGTTTTTGGGCATGCCATTGTCATCAAAAGCTTCCTTGGCGCCTGAAATGGCGCATTGCTCAGTGACGATCTGCGCGCCGACATTCATCAGTACTGAACGCACATGATAAAGACCACGTACGCCGCCAAGTGAGCCGTTTGAAGCTGACCCCAGAGCAACCACCAAACCCTGGTACGGTTTGAGCTGAACATTGCCGTCAGTCTTGGCAACCGACACCCAATCCAGCACGTTCTTGAGAAGCGGGGTGATCGAGGAATTGTATTCGGGACACGCAATAAAGGCGCCATCATGGGCTTGAAAAAGCCGCGACAGTTTGACGGCTTCATCAGGCAGGCCTTCTTCGTTTTTCAGATCTTCATCAAATATCGGCAGTGGATAATCAGCCAAAGAGATCAGTGTGACGTCGGCTCCCGATTGTGCGAGGTGACTGACAGCCGCTTCGGCGAGTTGGCGATTATATGATCCGGTGCGAACCGATCCTGCAAAGACAATTATTTTGGCCGGCATTGAACTACTCAACTGGTTGAACGCTTAGCGCAAATATAGTGCGCCAAATCAATAATACAGGGCGAAGCGGCACATATTTGATTATCTGGATCAGTTCGGTGCGCTGTAACGATAAGTCCAAACCCGACTTGGCGGCAGGTTTCTGAGCACCCACCTGCTTTTTTCGACCAGTATATCTGGATCGTTGATCTCAATTGGCGGTCTCGTCCCATATGAAAACTGCACCAAGGGCCGGCCGAGTGGCAGGCGCTTCAATGCGCCCTTCAGGAATTGCTGGCGCATTGCCCGATCAAAATTCAACAGCGGCAGCCCGGAAATCACGCAATCAAATTTTTGATCGCAATGCTCCCCCAATGCCTCATCCAGTTCAAAAGCGTTTCCTTCGATCACATGAGCCTGCGGCAAGCGTGCGCGAAGCTGCCTGCAGAACCGTGGATCATATTCAACCGCAAAGAGGTTTTTTTCGGCGACACCGTGATGAAGGATGGCATTGGTGATTGCACCAGTGCCCGGCCCCAATTCCAAGACGGGTAATTTGGTTGGCCGCGTAATATTGGAGGCCATCAATTCGGCCGTTTTCCGCGACGTCGGCGCAACGGCACCAACGGTTTTTGGCGACTTGGCCAGCGCACCAATAAAGCGAACCTGCTCTATTACTTTGGCCGCCGGTGACGTTTTTTGTCGATGGATATGCTTATTCGCCAAGATCGAAGAAGTCCTTCATGCGATTAAAGAATCCAGCAGATTGCGGGCTGTTTTCCTTTGCAGAGATTTCTTCGAATTCTTGTAGCAATTCACGCTGACGTTTGGATAGGTTTTGCGGGGTTTCCACTGCAATCTGTATGTAGAGATCACCCATTGCCGATTGCCGCATCACCGGCATGCCCTTTCCTTTCAAGCGAAATTGGCGACCAGACTGGGTGCCCTCGGGCACCTTCACACGCGTCTGCGAACTATCAAGGCTGCCAACTTCGAATTGCCCGCCAAGTGAAGCGGTGGTCATTGAGATCGGCACTTTGCAATAGAGGTCGGCGCCGTCACGCTGGAAAAACTCATGCGGTCTAACCGAGATAAAAATGTACAAGTCGCCAGCAGGACCACCCCTGAAACCGGCT
>JAHEJF010000495.1 GCA_024639025.1 Ahrensia sp.
CAGGATATCAATATCGACATGCCCCAGGATGGCATTCAAGTTGTCATGGGACTGTCTGGCTCAGGCAAATCCACCCTGATCCGGCACATCAACAGACTCATTGAACCGACGTCTGGTGAGGTGCTGGTGGACGGCGAAAACGTTCTGCAAATGTCGCCTAGCGAACTGCAAAAGTTTCGGGCGTTCAAAACGGCAATGGTGTTCCAGAAGTTTGCCCTTCTGCCGCACCGCACCGTGCAGAGCAATGTCGAATATGGTCTGGAGGTTCAGGGCATTGCCGCCGACGAACGTCACAAGCGGAGCAAGAGATGGATTGAGCGTGTTGGTTTGGGCGGTTTTGAAGATCGCTATCCATCGCAATTGTCGGGTGGCATGCAACAACGTGTGGGCCTTGCACGCGCACTGGCAACCGATGCAGAAATCCTCTTGATGGACGAAGCGTTTTCAGCGCTTGACCCACTGATACGAACAGACATGCAGGACGTGATGCTGGAGTTGCAGCAAGAGTTGAAGAAGACCATCGTGTTCATCACCCATGATCTGGATGAAGCGCTGCGTATTGGCGACAAAATCGCAATCTTGCGTGACGGCGCAATTATCCAGCAGGGTAATGCGCAGGATATCATTCTGCGGCCCGCCGATGATTACATCCGAGACTTTGTCAAGGATATCAACCGGGCTCGCGTGGTGCGGGTGGATTCACTGATGACAAAGGCCAATTCGAAGACGAAGGGGCCAAAAATTCATGGTGATATCCGTCTGGATGAGGCAACCCGCATCCTGCAGGAGGCGCAAGCACAACAGGCACTTGTCACCGATGATGCCGGCAAGACAGTCGGCGCAATATCGCTCGATATCATCGTTGACGCCATGGTGGAGAAAGTTGAGGTTGCACGCACCGTGTAAGTGGCCATACCGTGTTGATCTGGCGCAATTACATGGCCACAATTTTGCGTTAATTTGACCGCAAACGGAAACGCAGCATGACCGAAACACAGAAGAAACCAGGGCCCTTGTCAGCGCTTGCAACACCGCGCCGGTTTATGGACCTTTCCGGAAAGATCCTGCCATGGCTTGTTGCCATGGCAGTGATTTTTACGGTTGTTGGTCTGACCTGGGGCTGGCAGGCGCCTGAAGACTATCAGCAGGGCATCACGGTCCGGATCATGTATATCCATGTTCCCGCCGCGTGGTTTGCCATGTTCTCCTATACCGTGATGGCCTTGTCCGCACTCGGAGTCTTGATTTGGCGTCATGCGTTGGCCGACGTTTCCATCAGGGCCGCGGCCCCGATCGGGGCTGCGTTTACGCTGCTATGCCTGGTGACGGGTTCCCTTTGGGGTCGCCCCATGTGGGGCACTTACTGGGTGTGGGATGCACGACTGACCTCCGTATTCGTGCTGCTGATCATGTATCTGGGCATTATGGCCCTTCAAAGGGCAATGGAAGACCCGGTCAGGGCTGCACGCCCGGTCGCCATCTTGGTTTTGGTGGGGTTCATCAATATTCCGATCATCAAGTTTTCGGTTGATTTCTGGAACACGCTGCATCAGCCCGCGTCGGTTGTTCGCCTGGATGGCCCGACGATACATCCTTCCATGCTGTGGCCTCTGCTGGTGGTGACGATCGGCTTTACCCTGATGTTCTTTTCCATGCATCTGATCGCCATGCGCAATGAGGTGCGACGGCGGCGAGCTGCATCACTGCGGAAATCAGGAGTGCGTGGCACGGCTTCGACACCGGCTACGGCAGTGCTTGAAACATGAGTGATCATCTTGTTTTCGTGCTTGCGAGTTATGGGCTGGGCGGCCTGATTTTGCTGACACTTGTGGCTTGGCTCTGGCTAGACCGCAACGCGACTATCAAAGAACTGGCCAGGCTGGAAGAGCTGGGCATTCGTCGCCGTTCGGAAGAGAAGAAGCATGAGTAATGGTGCTTCCAACGGACCGCGCAAGGCGCTGGGTGTGTTCTTGCCCGCTGTCGGCTTCTTTTTGATCGTCGTAGTTTTTGCCGTCATGCTGACCCAGGAAGGTCGCGATACCAGCGCACTGCCATCGGCTTTGATTGGACTGTCTGCGCCCCAGACATCTCTGCCTCCGGTTCCCGGTATTGTTGATGCGGACGGTGAACAAGTGGCCGGTTTTGAGCCGGCAAAGCTTTCTGGCAATATCTCGCTGGTCAATGTTTGGGCGTCTTGGTGTGCGCCATGTCGCGAAGAGCATCCGCTTTTGATGGCGCTGGCAAAAGATGCGCGGCTGCAGATCATCGGTATGAACCACAAGGACAAGGCCGAAAACGCAGCGCAGTTTCTGTCCTCATTGGGCAATCCCTATGATTTGATCGGTGCTGACATCAATGGACGCGCTTCAATTGAGTGGGGCGTTTATGGTGTACCTGAGACGTTCCTTGTCGGGCCAGACGGAACCGTTGTCTTCAAGCACACCGGCCCGCTCAGTGAAGAAATTATAACGCAAGAATTGATGCCGGAAAT
>JAHEJF010000496.1 GCA_024639025.1 Ahrensia sp.
GCCATTCGCCGATGCAAAGCCTTATGCTCCAGAAACACAAAAAGTTATTGTGTTGATGACCGATGGCAAAAACGAATTGGGAGCCAATGGCGCCGACCCGTCTGATGGCACCTTGTCCGGCTCGCCGTTTTATTCGGACTACACCGCCTATGGTTACTTGCGATACGGCCACTTTCCCACAAGGACATTCTCGGCAGCGACCAGTTATCTTGATCAGCGCCTTTTAGCAGCCTGCACCAATGCCAAGGCGAAAGGGATCATAATTTATACCGTATTATTCCGTGAAACTGATCCCGGCATCAAAAATTTACTGCAGACCTGCGCCACGAATCCCAGCGATGCATTCACCGCTGCAAATGCGACAAGTCTCAACAACGCCTTCCAGTCAATTGGCGCCAATATCGCGAAACTGCATCTGTCGAAATAGTAGCAATCGCAATCTAGAGCGTTTCATTGATTGATTGAATCGATTGGGGATTCCCAAATCAGTTGATTTGTGATTCATCATGGTTACTGGATAGGAGGCCAGTATCGATGGTGAGACCTTATTCCAATGACTTGCGGGAGCGTGCGGTCGCGGCGGTGATGAAAGGGCAGGCGACACGTGCTGTTGCTGAGCAATTCGGGGTTGCGGTATCCTCTGTTGTTAAATGGTCGCAGCGTTATCGGCAAACAGGCAGCGTTACGCCGGGTAAGATGGGCGGCCACCGGCCACGGGTGCTTGAGCCGCACCGGGCTTTCATTGCCGAACGTATGAAACAGACACCGCATTTGACTTTGCACGGGCTTAAAGATGAGCTGGCGGTTCGCGGGGTGAATGTTTCCCACAATGCGGTGTGGGAGTTTCTGCGCCGCGAAGGACTTCGCTTCAAAAAAAACGCTGTTCGCTCTTGAGCAGGGTCGCGCTGATGTAGTCCGGCGGAGGCAGCGCTGGAAAGCCACACAAAGCCGGCTTGATCCGCACCGTCTGGTGTTTCTCGATGAAACCTGGATCAAAACGAACATGGCGCCGCTGCGAGGCTGGGGAGCAAAAGGCCAAAGACTTCGCAGCTATACCCCTTACGGCCATTGGCGAACGATGACATTTATCGCCGCCCTGCGATGTGATCAGCTAACCGCGCCAGTTGTCTTCGATGGTCCCATCAACGGCGAATGCTTCCGCGCCTATGTCGAACAACAATTGGTTCAAACCTTGCTGCCCGGTGACATTGTCATCATGGACAATCTCGGCAGCCACAAATCAGAAGCCGTGAAACAAGCAATCCACGCGGCCAATGCACGCTTGCGTTTCCTGCCGCCATACTCACCCGACCTCAATCCGATCGAGCAAGCCTTCTCCAAAATCAAACACTGGATGCGCATGGCCCAGAAAAGAACTGTCGACGAGGCCATCAACCAATCCGCTCAGATCGTTAGTACATTCAAACCAGAAGAATGCGCCAACTATCTAACAAACGCAGGTTATGCTTCAATCAAAACATGAAACGCTCTAGGTCATAAACTCATAAACGGGATTCCCAGATTGGGAAAGATGTGATTCAATTTCCTTTGTATTGGAGGAGATATTTGAATGTCGTCCCGTCGTTATGAACTCAGTGACTTTGAATGGTCCATCATAAAACCGTTGTTACCGAACAAGCCGCGTGGTGTGCCTCGTGTTGATGATCGCCGTGTGATCAATGGAATTTACTGGCGCCTGCGAACGGGGTCGCCCTGGGCTGATATCCCAGAGCGATACGGTCCGGCGACAACCTGTTACAATCGTTTTGTCCGCTGGCGCAAAGCAGGGGTATGGGACCGGCTGTTTGCAGCGGTTTCCCAAGCCTATGAGGGCGATGTTCAAATGATCGATAGCTCGTCGATCCGGGTTCACCAGCATGGAGCGAACACAAAAAAGGGGGTCCGCAGACCCAGACTGGGAACACAGTTGACCCCCGATGCATGGGGCGTTCAAAGGGCGGACTAACAACCAAGATACACGCATTGGTCGATGCCAACGGGTTGCCGATCCTGCTGAAAATTACGCCGGGACAGGCGCATGATGGCCGCAGCGCCGCAGATATGTTCGATACGCTTGGCAGGGGGCACATCTTGCTCGCCGACCGGGCATATGACTCAAATGCGTTACGGGCAGAAATGAAAAAGCGGGGTGTAAAGGCCAATATCCGGGCCATGCCGCAAAGACTTCAGAAGCCCAGGTTCAGCCATGCGCTCTACCGCCTGCGTAACGCTGTCGAACGGTTCTTCAGCAAAATCAAACACTATCGCGCCATCGCTACACGGTATGAAAAGCACCCAGAAAATTACATGGCCCTCATAAAACTCGCTGCTACAAGAATCTGGATGAAATTTATGAGTCCATGACCTAGGTCATAAACTCATAAACGGGATTCCCAGATTGGGAAAGATGTGATTCAATTTCCTTTGTATTGGAGGAGATATTTGAATGTCGTCCCGTCGTTATGAACTCAGTGACTTTGAATGGT
>JAHEJF010000497.1 GCA_024639025.1 Ahrensia sp.
CTACATTACGGCAAGGAAAATGGGTGGTTCTGGTCTCGCAATTCTTTTGGGGGGCATTCATGACTTTATCAACGAATTGGAACAGGGATTGGTCGTGCTGCCATTTGGACCGGACAAGGTGATTTTGAACGAACACAAATTCTGGTTGATATGGCGTAGCGACCTACGTTTGTCGCAAGTTCAGAAGCAGTTCATCGGATGGATAAAACAGAGCTCGGCAAAAGACTCCGAAAGGATTAAAAGGTTCCTATCTCTGTAATCTGCCTTTTTGTATAAGCTCAAAACAGCAGCCTTTTCCACCAGAGAGTTTGGTTACCGCTTGTCCGCTTGGCTGACTTTCGATTTACGTCTCAGTCCGCATCCGCTTTCGGCCCTAAGCCGACATTCGAGCAAGGCGCAGCAAATGCCCGCTTCGAGCCCAAAGCGGACACTGGAATCGAGTAACACCATTCAGCGAAACTGAATATACTCACATGCTCGCGCTGCGTGATTGCCTTGGCAAACCCCCATTTGCGATCCAGTCAAGCTTGGCCTTGTTTACAATTTTCATATTGTATCGACCACTCATTTCAATAACACCCGAATGTGCAAGCTTAGTAAAGGAGCGAGACACCGTTTCGGGTTCTAAAGCAATGTAATTGGCAATGTCGCTACGGCACATCTGGATCTGCAAGTTGTTAGCGTTGGCGCCATTTTCTAAGTTGCGATCACTGTACTCACACAAAAAGGCCGCCAACCGCTCTGGTGGCGTCTTCATGGCTACATCAGCGCAGTGTAACGATAATAGACGAGATTGTTGACCGAGCCGTTCTACCACAATACTCGTCAGCCCCTTCTCTTGCGAGCTAGCAAAAAAAAGGTTTTCCATTGGACGACAGCAGATCGTAGTTGGTCTGAGTGCTACAATCTGCACCTCTTTCGGAATACGGTTTCGAACAACAAGGTCACCGTGCATAAACAATTCAGTCAAGCTGCTACGGCCATCTCCCAATGTGTGCCGCAAAGCCAATGCCCCACTGCAAACTGCGATAAGATCGCCACCTGTGCACATGTCATTTGAAAAAGTCTGTCCTTTTTCAATCGTCGTTGTTTCACCGCAAGGTGTTTGCGCGCCTTTGTCATGAAGTTCCACTTCGCCACAAGTATTAGCCGCAACCTTCAACAGGGGGCATGCCTGACATGATTTATTGGTCTGCATTTTTGCAAGTACCTGTTCTAGAAGTGCGCAGTGCATGCGTCCGAATCATTGTGCACGAGTGCGCAGTGCCGACCTTGATTGAGATCAAACCCAACTGAAAGTTTCCCGCGTATATCTGCTTGCTCCCCGGAATTGTTTTCCAAAAATGATTGCAATCATTGCTTCCTATCCAATGCTGCAATCTCCTACATCACCTGAGAGAGGAATTCCGAGATGTGGAAATTGAGTTTGGTCGCTGTCGTAGTGTGCCTGATGTCCGTGACAGCAAACGCTCAAGATCTCGATGCTGGCGAGAAGGTATTTAAAAAATGCAAGGCCTGCCATGCGGTGGGTGAGGGCGCAAAAAACAAGGTTGGCCCTCAACTGAACGGCATTATTGGCACAGAAGCCGCAAAGGTTGAAGGTTTCAAATATTCCAAGGCCATGATGGAAAGCGGCTTGGTCTGGGACGAAGCCACGCTGACGGAATATCTGGTCAAGCCGCGCGATCTCGTCAAAGGAACGAAAATGGCCTTTGCTGGTCTCAAGAAAGAAGAAGATATCACCAACGTCATCGCTTATTTGAACAGCTATGCGCCTGATGGAACACGGCAATAGAACTGTCAGTCGCAATTCAGGGGCGCTGTTTATGGAGAGATTGAATATCGGTTAGCAGATTAGGGAGATTCATATGAGGCGTCTACTTGCACTGGCAATTGTGATGACGGGTGGTGGCTTGGCCTATGCGCAAGATCAAGTGCCCATTCTACCGATGGAAGTCGATGCAGCACGTGCCGAACTCGGTAAGCGTCTCTTCTATGATGTCAGACTATCTGGCGATACCACACTGTCTTGCTCATCGTGCCATGACCCTCAAAAAGCGTTTACTGATGGTGAAGCGCTTTCGTCGGCTTATACCGGGGCGGGGCATTTTAGAAATGCGCCAACTTTGGCCAATACAGGCTATCGCGTAGCCTGGATGCACGATGGTCGCTTGGGAACAAACCTGAACGACGTTTCGCGTGAGATGATCACCGAAACCTATCTGATGAACATGGACATGCGGATCATGCAGGAACGCATGAAGCAGGATCCTGTCTATGTCGAAATGTTCAAGGCAGCCGGTATGAGCGAGCCGTCAAATGGCGGCGCGCGAAATGCTCTCCAGGATTTCTTGAAAACCATTGTTTCGCGCGATGCGCCGATCGATGGCGGAAATCTGTCTGACGCTGCGCAACGTGGTCTTGGCATATTTGAGGGTAAGGGCAATTGCTCGGCCTGTCACACTGGCGTGCGCTACACAG
>JAHEJF010000001.1 GCA_024639025.1 Ahrensia sp.
TATCAGGGTGAAGCCTTGGGCAAACGGGTAAAGCCCCTGGCCGAATCTGTTGGTTCTTCGCTGATCTTGCCGTGTGATGTTTCAGACATTGACACAGTCAAATCGGTATTCAATACGCTGGGCGATGAATGGGGCAGTCTGGACTTTGTCGTGCACGCCATCGGCTTCTCTGACAAGTCTGAGCTCAAAGGCCGCTATGTGGATGCGACCACGCGAGAGAATTTCATCCAGACCATGGTGATCTCCGCCTATTCGTTCACCGAAGTAGCGCAGTTGGCTGCACCGCTGATGTCCAATGGCGGGTCTCTGCTCACCCTTACCTATGGCGGGTCTACGCGGGTCATGCCCAATTACAACGTCATGGGTGTCGCCAAGGCTGCGCTGGAAGCCAGCACCCGTTACCTGGCCAATGATCTTGGGCCGGATGCCATTCGTGTCAACGCCATTTCAGCAGGGCCCATGCGAACCCTTGCGGGTGCCGGGATCGGCGACGCACGAGCCATGTTTACCCATCAGCAACGCAACGCGCCTCTCAAGCGGACCGTCACACTTGATGAGGTCGGCGGCGCGGCATTATATCTGCTGTCAGACCTTTCGAGCGGTGTGACCGGCGAAATCCACTTTGTTGATTCCGGGTACAACATTACTTCTATGCCACGCATCGAAGAACTACTTGTTGACGAAAAATAAACCATACTATTTTTCTTGAGAAATTGTGTTCAGACGCAGTGCTGGCGTCAATATAATATTAGTAACAACATGCCATTCTGACGCTCCGGTCAGAGGTGCAAATGTTAAACTTCAGCAGTAGCTTTAAAACCAAGTTTTATCGCGCGAGCACGATATTCTCGAGCGGATTTGGCGCGGCATCACTTTCCTTATGGTCAGCCAACTATTTCATTCAAGATGCCGGTGAAGGCCAGTTGCTTTCGGTAACAGGTTCGCTGATCGCTGGCCTGGCAGCGCTGGCGGGCGCTGGCTGTGCGCATGCTTACTTTGCCGGCGGTGACGATCGTTCAGCAGATTATGAAGAAGTTCTGCGCAAAGACGCCGTGACCGGGCTGTTGTCCCGCAACGGGCTGGAGCAGGTTCTGCCAACAATGCTTGAAGGCATTGATGACATCAAAAGCATGCAGCGTGTCTTCCTGATCTGCATGGACTTTGATGAGTTGCGAGACATCAACGATGTTTACGGAGCTGAAGTCGGCAATGCGGTCTTGAAGGTCCTGGCAAAACGCCTGTCGGATCTTGTTGGAGACACAGGGCCCTTGGTCCGCACCAATGGCAGTGAGTTCGTGGTTGGTTTGCGCACCGGGCGAGACGATCGAGAATTGCGGGCTGCGGTGGCCGCCTTGATGGACACTTTGTCAAAGCCAGTTCGTATTGGTGCGGTTACCTATCCGGTTTATGCCAATGGCGGCGTGGTCCAGGTTCACAAGAGCAATACGCCCATCGACAAATTGTTGCGCCAGGCAAATTTGGCGCGCGCATGCGCCAAGAAATCAGGCCGCGGCTCCTACGCAATCTATCACCCTGAGATGAGTCACAGCGCCACCTATCGTCAGTGGATCGAAACCGAACTGACCTACGCCATTCAGCGTAACGAGTTTACTCTTAATTATCAGCCCCAGTATCAGATGCCCTCTGGCAAGATAGTCGGGTTCGAGGCGCTGCTGCGCTGGCAGCACCGGGACAAGGGCGCGATTTCGCCCGACGAATTCATTTCGGTTGCCGAAAGCTGCGGCTTCATCCAACAATTGGGTACATGGGTGCTGCGACGCGCCTGCTTTGACGCGAACAAGTTTTCTCCTGACACAGTGGTTTCGGTCAATGTTTCAACCGCCCAAATTGAAGAGGACGACTTTATCGACACATTGCAATCCGTTCTGGCTGAAACCGGGTTGCCACCATCTCGTTTGGAGTTGGAAGTCACAGAAAGCGTTCTTATCCGCGACCATGCCCGGATGCGCCGAATATTCGATGAAATCAAGAACTTGGGTGTGTCAATTGCGATCGACGATTTCGGAACTGGCTACTCGAACCTGACAAATCTTTCAGAGCTTGCGTTTGACAAGATCAAGATCGACAAATCCTTTATCCAAAAGCTTGGCCCCGCCGGAAAACTCAGCCAAACAGGCGATTCTGGTTCCATGGTGTCGACCATCATCAATCTTGCCCAGACATTGGGTGCGACCACCGTGGCCGAAGGCATTGAGACAGAAGAACAATCTGAAATCTTGCAACGTGAGGGTTGTCAGATCATGCAAGGGTTCTATTTTGGCCGTCCTGAAACCAGCGATGCCTTTATTTACAATGCGATGGCCAAAATCGCCTAGACTCTGTCAGCAATTGATAGAATCGTAGAGCCCGGAATTATCCAATATTTTCAATGCCCAAATCCGCGCCAGCGTTTCTGTTGAAGACTGAAACGCTCTAAGCACTATTTTTTGCCTAGCAGCACCTTGAAACCTTCTGATTGATCGAGTTTTTCCACTCGGGCAAAATTTGCTGAGAGCGTTTTTTCGTATGGTAATCCGGTATTGGCGACCATCAACAAACGACCGCGTGCCTTGAGTGATCTAGCCGCCCTTTCAATGAATTGTTGACCCAGACCCGGTTCGGACCTGCGGCCCGCATGGAAAGGCGGGTTCATCACAATCCAGTCAAAGCGTTGCTTGATTGCTTCCCGCGTAATATCGATCCAGTGATATTGAACCGGAAATTGGGCGGGCGCATTCAGATTGGCCTTGGCCGCCTGCAAGGAAGGCCAATGGGCCTCATAAAGATCAAGTGAGCTCGGCGCGCCCTGCACAATCACTTTGTGCGAAAGAAACCCCCAGCCAGCACCAAAGTCAGCCACTGCGCCTTGAACGCTTTTGTCGATATAGCGGGCAAGCAGTTCCGAGCCGATATCGACTTTCTCGGCAGAGAACATGCCCGGTGCGGTCTGATAGTGTTGGGGAGACGACACTTTCATGCCTGGAGAAGCGCGTCGCAGATCCGCGTGGTTGGAGCACCAGAATGTCGTCGCATGATTTTTGGCCATTGATCCTTCAATGGGCACAACCTGCGAGATGCGTTTGCGTAAAGATGCGATGCCGCTTGTTTTCTCTCCGGCAATGACAATTTTTGCACCTTCGGGGCAATATGCACTGGCGCGGGAAATCAAGGCTTCATTTTCGCCCCTGTGCTTGCCAATCAGGATAAAGGCGCCCGCGTAGTCCTGACCTAACGGCACTTGCGGGCACACATTGAGCCCGCGCATTTCCAGATCGAGAAAAGGCGCACGCATGGGTTGCTCGCAGACAAGCTGATCCTGCAATTGCTCTGGAAAACCGTTGTCAGGCAACCGTGCGCCTAAATAGAGCCAACGCCGGCCAGAAACAGGTATCGCGTCGCTGTAAACAGGCAAAAAGAGTGTGTCAGCTGCGCCAGGCATCAAGCTTTCCTGCTTCCAAGATCGCTGGCAAACCGCAGCAGATATCCATCAGGATCAGCAACCACGAATTGCCTGTTGCCCAGTTCATGCTCATTTTTTCGATACCATTTCTCTTCAAGAGACACATACAGGTCGCGTCGGGTTTTTTCCAGTGCATGGAGCATGAGCTTCAATTGATCATCAGTGACGAAAATCTGCAGGTTCAATCCTGCGCCAAGCGGCTGCGCGTTCAGGTTCTCGCCGAAGGTACGGCCGATACCAATCTGATCCAGCATCAGCTGTGCGCCTTCGAACGAAACCAGGGCAAAGGCTTCTTCAGGGCGCTGGTACTCAACTGAAAAGCCCAGCACATCGCGATAAAACGCCAGAGAGGTTTCGATATTGCGCACCGCCAATTCAGGTATCAATTTGCTGAATGTCATCGGACCCTGCCACAAAAAACGCGGCCCAGAGGCCGCGTTCAATTAGACGATCAAAGCACAATGGTAACCTATTGTGCCTTGTCTTTCTTGATTTCTTCGCCTGACTCCTGATCAACGACCTTCATGGAAAGGCGAACCTTGCCACGCTCATCGAAACCCATCAGTTTGACGAATACCTTCTGACCTTCCTTGACAACATCGCCGGTTTTGCCAACACGTTCCTCGGCCAGTTGAGAAATGTGAACCAAGCCGTCCTTGGGGCCGAAGAAGTTCACGAAAGCGCCGAAATCAGCGACCTTCACGACTGTGCCCTCATAAATGACACCCACTTCTGGCTCAGCTGTGATGGAGTGAATCCATTTTTTGGCCGCTTCAATTTCCTTACCAGAAGAAGAAGCAATTTTCACAGTACCGTCGTCATCAATGTTGATTTTGGCGCCGGTTTTCTCAACGATTTCGCGGATAACCTTGCCGCCTGCACCAATCACATCACGGATCTTGTCGACAGGCACCTGCATCATCTCGATGCGTGGAGCAAATTCGCCCAGTTCACCGCGGCTTTCAGACAGCGCCTTGGCCATCTCACCGAGAATGTGAACACGGCCGTCCTTGGCCTGCGCCAGTGCAATCTTCATGATGTCTTCTGTGATGCCCTGGATCTTGATGTCCATTTGCAGAGCAGTGATGCCGTTTTCAGAACCGGCAACCTTGAAGTCCATGTCGCCCAGATGATCTTCGTCACCCAAAATGTCGGACAGCACGGCGAAGTCATCGCCCTCTTTGATCAGACCCATCGCGATACCTGCCACGGGCGCTTTGATTGGCACGCCAGCGTCCATCATGGACAGGGATGCGCCACAAACAGAAGCCATGGAAGATGATCCGTTGGATTCAGTGATCTCGGAAACCACGCGGATCGTGTAGGGAAATTCTTCAGCGGATGGCAGCATTGGGTGCACTGCACGCCATGCCAGTTTTCCGTGCCCGATTTCGCGACGGCCTGGTGAACCCATGCGACCTGCTTCACCGACCGAATAGGGCGGGAAGTTGTAGTGCAGCATGAAGCTTTCCTTGTAGGTGCCAGTTAGCGAGTCGATGAATTGCTCATCTTCACCCGTGCCAAGCGTTGCAACAACCATGGCCTGCGTTTCACCGCGAGTGAACAGGGCTGAACCATGCGTACGCGGGAATACGCCCACTTCTGACACAATTGGGCGGACTGTTTCGAGATCACGACCGTCAATCCGCTTTTTGGTTTTCAGAATGTCGCCACGAACAACATTGGCCTGCAGCGATTTGAATACTGAGCCGATTTGCTCAGCGGTCCAGGCAGGATCTTCTGCACCCTCTGGATAGAGCGTTTCGAAGACCTTTTTCTTAGCGGCATCAAGCGCATCGTAGCGTGCTGCCTTGTCCATGATCTGATAGGCCTGTGACAGCTCGTCCGAGATCAGGCCGCCCATTGTCGCTTCAAGTTCTGAAAGATCTTCAGGCGTGTAGTCACGCGGATCTTTTGCCGATACTTCTGCAAGCGAGATAATTGCCTTGATCACAGGCTGGAAGCCTTGGTGACCAAACATCACGGCACCCAGCATGGCGTCTTCGTCCAATTCCTTGGCTTCAGATTCAACCATGAGAACGGCGTCTGCCGTACCAGCAACGACCAGATCAAGGTCTGACTCTTCCATCTCATCGATATGCGGGTTGAGCACGTATTCGCCGTTGATATAGCCAACGCGGGCTGCACCAATGGGGCCCATGAAGGGTACACCCGAGATGGTCAGCGCTGCAGAACCTGCAACCATGGCAACCATATCAGGATCATTTTCAAGATCGTGCTGAAGCACGGTCAATACGACTTGTGTCTCGTTCTTATAGCCCTCGGCAAACAGGGGACGAATTGGACGGTCAATAAGACGCGATGTCAGCGTTTCTTTTTCTGAGGGGCGTCCTTCGCGCTTGAAAAAGCCGCCTGGAATTTTACCTGCGGCAAATGTCTTTTCCTGGTAATTGACGGTCAGCGGAAAGAAATCCTGACCTGGTCTGGCGGACTTTGCAGAGACGACGGTCGCTAGAACCACTGTCTCACCATATGTTGCCAAAACTGCACCGTCTGCCTGACGGGCGATCTTGCCAGTTTCGAGTGTCAGCGTACGACCGCCCCACTCCACTTCCACCTTGTGGTGATCGAACATGTCTTGTCCTTTCAAGTTCACGTCTGCCCACGGATGCTCCGTGTGCAGCGATGTTCGTTATGTGCTTGGGCAAGACGACTGGGTGTTTGGTGTTCAAACAACCGGCAATCCTGCCCCGCGAATAGTGCTGGCCGACGCAGCGTGTTTCTGCACCGGCCAGAATTTGTTAGCGACGCAATTTCAACTCGGAGATGAGCTTTGTGTAGCGCGCTTCGTCCTTGCGCTTCAGATAGTCCAAAAGACTACGGCGCGAAGATACCATTTTCAGAAGACCGCGACGGGAATGATTGTCCTTTTTGTGGTCTTTGAAATGGTCTGTCAGCGTATTGATACGATCTGTGAGGATAGCAACTTGCACCTCTGGTGATCCGGTGTCGCCAGGTTTAGTGGCAAATTTCTGGATCAGTTCAGCTTTACGCTCAGGCGTGATCGACATCGTGTTTCCTTTCTTGAAATGAAGGGTTGATGGGTCGCCCAGACCGGGATGTCGTCCAGCAAGGGCCATTATCGTCAATTCGCTGACGATATGCGCTGCACATAGTGCATTTTTGTATGAAATGAAAGGGTTTTGATCGATTATTTTGCCGCGGCCAGCGGGCTCAATTCCAATGTCATGAAATAGCTGTGCGGATCAGGTCCATAATCGGCAAACGGTCCCGACGGTGTGAAACCAAATGTCTCATGGAGCTTTTGTGCGGGCAGAAAGTGTTCAGTTCTGCCTGTTTCAAGGCTTAGCCTGACAAAATTTCGCCGCCGCGCCTCATCGAGCAGGGTTTCAACAAGTTTGCGGGCAATGCCCTGCCCACGCATCTCGGTTGCGGTGTGCATGGATTTGATCTCGCCCAAGTCTTCACCATGATCCTTGAGCGCCACACATCCTGCCAGTTTGCCGTCATTCCACGCTGTCCAGAAGGTGATTTCAGGGACCCGCAACGCCTGCATATCGAGCGCATAAACACTATCAGCCGGTGTTATCGAGTACATGTGATCAAGATGGCATTGCAGCAACTCAGCGATCTCTGGGCCGTTCAAATCATCAATTCTGATTTCAAGCGTTTTTGACATCGTTGCACTTCTACTGCGAAATGATCTTGATCTCCGTGAAGTCTTCAAGACCCCACACGCCACCCTCCCTGCCGTTGCCTGATTGACGGTAACCACCGAACGGATGGCCCATACCCAGTCCCTTGCCGTTTACACGCACCATGCCGGCACGCAGGCGCCGGGCGACCCGATTGCCCTTCTCGGCATCTGACGTGCTCAAATAGGCCGCCAGTCCATAGACCGTGTCGTTGCCAAGCCGAACGGCCTCGTCTTCTGACCCGTCAAAGGGCGTGATGGCCAGTACCGGTCCAAATACCTCCTCGCGAAACAAGGTCATGTCCGGTGACACATCGGCAAATATTGTCGGCCGGGCAAAATAGCCGCGGTTGAATCCTTCTGGTCGGCCCGGTCCGCCCGTAACCAGCCTGGCTCCCTCCTTGATGCCGGATTCAATCAGGCCTTGCACCTTGTCGTACTGGGCCTGACTGACCAGGGGTCCGATATGGTCACCCTGCTCCCTGGTGTTTCCCACCTTGACGCTTTCGGCGGCGGTTTTGGCGATTGATATGGATTGTTCATAGACGTCCTGGGCCACAATCATGCGCGTCGGCGCATTGCAGGATTGGCCGGTGTTTTCCATGCAGTGAAGTACGCCATTGGTGACGTGGCGTTCCAGATCAGCGTCGGCAAACATGATGTTGGGTGACTTGCCGCCGAGCTCAAGCGTAACGCGCTTGACCGTGTCGGCCGCGCCCTTGCTGACCAGTGCGCCAGCTCTGGTTGAGCCGGTGAAGCTCATCATGTCGATATCTCGATGCGCGGACATGGCTTCCCCAACGCCGGCGCCGTCGCCATTGACCAGATTGAACACGCCGCTGGGAAAACCCGCTTCATGAATGAAATCTGCAAACACCATGGCGGAAAGAGGAGCAATTTCCGAAGGCTTCAAGATGCAGGTACAACCGGTCAACAGCGCCGGAATGACCTTCAGCGCAATCTGGTTGACCGGCCAGTTCCAAGGCGTGATCAGTCCACATACGCCGATCGGTTCCCTGACAATGGTCTGCCCGTTCTTGAAAGGTTGCTCCCATTCAAAATTGTCAAAGGCCCGCAAAAATCCCTTCAAGTGCCAGGGGCCGCAACCTGCCTGATCATCCTTGGCAAAGTCGATTGGAGCCCCCATCTCCATCATGGTTGCTTCGCCGAGCTCATCCAGGCGCCGATCCATGATCTCACCCAGCCGCTCCACCAGTGCGCGACGTTCTGACGGCGGTGTCATTGCCCAACCTTCAAAAGCATTGCGCGCCGCTGAAACCGCCTTGTCCACGTCAGCTGCGCTGCCCAGCGAGATTGTTGCACAAGCCTCTTCGGTCGAGGGATCGATCACATCAAAATCTTGGGGCACTGATGGTTCCACCCACCTGCCATCGATGTAAAACTGTCTTTTTTCGATCATTTGGATTCTCCGTTCAGGACCGCCGATTTATGAACATAGCGCGGCCACCTGTCCAGAAAAAGCGTCTGGCTTCTGTACATCTGACAGCCAAACTTCGCAGGGAAATCAATCCTATGTCACCGAACGAATGGTCGCAGGAATATTTCTGCACCAAGCATGTCAATTCGGTGGGGACACCATCCATTGCCAATCACCTTCATTTACAGCATTCTGCTGCATTCAAGAACCGCAATTGACTAAAATACCGATCAATCTCGCAACGCGATATTGATCGGGTTCAAGTATTAGAAAAGGATGGCAAAGTCCGAGGTTGAAATAGTATCAAAACAAGTTGGTCCGCTTCACTATCTGGAGCGCGCGTCTGATTCCGGCGCTTCGAAGCCAACAATTGTGCTGCTGCACGGCAACAGCTTCTCCAGCGCAGTCTTTGAGAAGCAATTGCGCAGCCCAAGGCTGTGCGGGTTCCGACTGATTGCTTTTGACCTACCCGGACATGGCCGCTCGAAACCGCTGCCGGAAGATGTCGAATACAGTATCGCATCCTTTGCAACATTGGTGACTGAAGCGCTTGAAACACTGAAAATCAAGCAAGCCGTGCTGGCGGGCTGGTCACATGGTGGTCATGTTGCCCTGGACATGGTCAAGGATGCCAAATGTATCAAGGGCGCGATGATTTTCGGTGCGCCGCCATTGCGCGCAGGCACCTTGTCCACCATCCACGCCTATCACTTCTCGCGTGACATGTTCCTGGCATCCAAACCGGTTTTCTCGGTGACGGACGCCATGCGTTTTGAGAAATTTTGTCTCGGGACCTCTGCTGATGGCCGCTTCTACGAGACCTTGATGAATACAGCGCCAAAGGTTCGATCAGACGTCTTCAAGAGCGCACTTCAGGGAAGAAACGGTGATCAGTACGAGTTGGCTCTGGCAAGCCAAAAGCCGCTTTGTTTTCTGCAGGGTGAGAACGATCCGCTGGTGCGCGCCAGCTATATCGAGGATCTGGGTGCAGATCCCGACTTTCGTGGCGAGATCGCGATGATCGAGCATGCAGGGCACGCGCCCTTTCTTGATCAGCAAGAAACCTTTGATTTCATGCTGGCTTCATTTGCAAATAGAGCTCTGGCGACCAAGCCGCTTGCCGCGCCATTGTACGAAAAAGCCGCTTAGCCCCTGCTCATTGGCGTGTAGTAAATTATGAGTCGGCTTGAGCGCGATGCGCCGCTAATCACAGATTGAGAACACGTTTGGGCTGGAATTGCCCACGCGCAATTTCACCAATGGCGATTAATCTTCCCTTGCTGAAGGCGCAGGCTTCATTTTCGGCAACTGGTGCATTCCGCCCTCTCAAAATGGCTGGGTTGCCCATCCGAATGCGCTGCGCCTGCTCATCGCTCACGTCGATACGCGGCAGATCTGTCAGTGCTTCCCCAGGCTCGATCAAAAGACTGTCAAGCGCATCAAAATCGGCGAGATCATTATCACCGCGCGCCTGCTCGAGCTGTTCCAATGAAACGCAATCTGTTTCTTCAAAAGGAGCGACCCAAATGCGCCGCAGCTCCGAAATGTGCCCAAAACAGCCAAGTTGACGCCCCATGTCGCGCGCCAATGAGCGCACATAAGTCCCCTTGCCGCACTCCATTTCAAAGGTTGTGGCGTCTGCTTCATGTTCAATGATCTTGAGCGTATCGATGACCACATTACGGGCCTTGATCTCGATCTGCTCGCCGCTGCGTGCCAGATCATAAGCGCGTTCTCCATCGATTTTGACAGCGGAGAATTGCGGTGGGATCTGGCTGACTTCGCCCAAATAGTCCGGCAATACAGCTTCGACCTCTTGGCGCGAGGGGCGCAGGTCAGATTTTTCGATGACTGTGCCTTCAAGGTCATCTGTCGTGGTTTGTGCACCCCATGCGATCTTGAAACGATACGCCTTTGCGCCGTCCATGATGTAGGCAACAGTCTTTGTGGCCTCTCCCAATGCAATCGGCAGCACGCCTGTTGCCAGTGGATCCAACGTTCCCGCGTGACCGGCTTTCTGAGCGCCAAACAGCCATTTGATCTTGCCCACCGCTTGGGTCGATCCCATTTCCAGGGGCTTGTCCAAGACAATCCAGCCAGAAACCGGGCGGCCCTTCTTTTTGCGCGGCTTGGACATCAGGCGTCGCCATCCTCATCCTGATCAAGATCGCGCGCGACTTGAGGGCTCTTGAGCAATTTGTCGATCTTGGAGAAATTATCAAAACTGGTGTCCTGCCTGAAACGGAAGGACGGCATGTACTTCATCTCGCGCAAGGCAGGCGTCACCCGACCGCGGATGAATTTGGCGTTGGTGGCCAACGCCTTGACGATGGGCTGCATATCGCTCTGGCCGAATGCCGTCACGAATGCCGTGGCAATCTTGAGATCCGGCGACATCTGTACTTCGCTGACAGAGATCACCACGCCATCCAGCGCCGGGTCTTGTATGTCACCGCGCTGGATCAACTGGGTAAGTGCGTGCCGCACATTTTCGCCCACGCGCAATTGGCGCTGGGAAGGTTCGTTTGTCTTGTTCATAGCAGTTCCCTGACCGAGGTCAGCATTGAGCCGAGGTTGCCGGACATCATCTACAATCTCCTACCCGATGGGATGGGACCATCGGGTTTGAGTTTAGTTCAATCTGTGTCTAATCGAGCGTGCGCGCGATCTGTTCAACGCGGAAGCATTCGATAACATCGCCGACGCGAATATCTTCGTAATTCTCAAAGGCCATGCCACATTCCTGGCCAGCAGGCACTTCGTTGACTTCGTCCTTGAAGCGCTTGAGCGTCTTGAGCTTGCCTTCATGGATCACAACACTGTCGCGTACCAGACGGACACCAGCGCCACGCTCAACCTTGCCTTCGGTGACACGACAACCGGCGATCTTGCCGACTTTCGTGATGTTAAAGATCTCGAGCATTTCCGCGTTGCCGAGGAATGTTTCGCGCCGCTCGGGTGTCAACAGACCTTCCATCGCCAGCTTAACATCATCCAGCAGATTGTAGATGATGTTGTAATAGCGAATTTCCACACCGGCAGCTTCGGCAGCATCGCGCGCCTGCTTGTTGGCACGCACGTTAAAGCCCATGATTGCAGCGCCCGTGGATTCAGCCAGAGAGACATCAGTCTCTGTAATACCGCCTGCACCTGAGTGGACGATGCGTGCCATCACTTCTTCAGTGCCAAGTTTTTCCAGCGCCCCGTTGATTGCCTCAACGGAACCCTGAACATCACCCTTGATGACCAGCGGGAACTCAGCGCGGTCCGTGTCAGCAGCCAGCGCCATCATCTGTTCGAGCGAACCACGTGCGCCGGACTGGCGCGCAACGGCTTTTTCGCGATCAACACGCTGACGGTATTCGGAGATCTCGCGAGCGCGAGCCTCGCTGTCAACCACCGCCATCTGGTCGCCTGCCTGCGGCGTGCCGTTCAAACCAAGGATCTCGACCGGCAAGGAAGGACCGGCTTCTGAAAGCTGTTGGCCAGTGTCGTTGACCAGTGCGCGCACTTTGCCCCATTGCGAGCCGGCAACAACAATATCGCCCGTGCGCAAAGTTCCGGCGCTGACCAGCACAGTGGCCACTGCACCACGTCCCTTGTCGAGCTTGGCTTCGACTACGACACCTTCTGCTGTCCGGTTCGGATTGGCTTTGAGTTCCAATACTTCGGCCTGCAGCAAGATCGCTTCCAGGACACCGTCCAGGTTTGTGCCTTTCAACGCAGAGACTTCAACTTCCTGGGTGTCACCACCCATCGATTCCACGAAAACCTCGTGCTGGAGCAATTCCGTGCGGACTTTTTGCGGATCAGCATCTGGCTTGTCGATCTTGTTGATGGCCACGATCATCGGCACTTCTGCGGCCTTGATGTGCGCAATTGATTCGATAGTCTGCGGCATCACGCTGTCATCAGCAGCAACGACCAGAATTGCAATGTCTGTGGCTTGCGCACCGCGTGCACGCATTGCGGTGAATGCTGCATGGCCCGGTGTATCCAGGAACGTGATTTTCTGTCCGTCCTTCTCCACCTGATAGGCGCCAATATGCTGCGTGATACCGCCAGCTTCGCCAGCCGTTACGCGTGCGCTACGGATGGCATCAAGCAGCGATGTCTTGCCGTGATCAACGTGGCCCATAATGGTGACAACCGGTGGACGGCTTTCCATATCCTCGGCTTTGTCCTCGACGTTGAAGATACCTTCCTCAACATCCGCCTCTGTTACCCTTTTAACGGTGTGCCCAAATTCTTCTGCGATGAGTTCGGCCATGTCGGCGTCGATCAGATCGCCGGGCTTCATCATCTGGCCTTCTTTCATCAAATATTTGATAACATCGACCGACCGTTCAGCCATGCGCTGCGCCAGTTCCTGAATGGTGATCGTCTCAGGCAATTGCACTTCGCGGGCAACCTTTTCTCTGGGAGCGCTGGACTGGCCCATTTGGGCACGCTTGATTTTCTCCTGGCGGCGGCGCATTGCGGCCATCGAACGCGAACGGCCTTCGCCATCACCTGTTGCGTTGGCCAGCGTCAGCTTGCCGCGACGACGCTGATCATTGCCCCGGGTGTTGCGGCTGGGCTTTTGCTCTTCCTTCTCAGGACGCCGTGTTGCGTTGGGTGTTGCAAAGCGCTTTTCGCTCTTTGCGGCAGCCGCTTCTGCATCGGCAGGAGTCATGGCTTGCGCTTCTTTGGCGGCCTGTTCCTGCGCCTTGCGTTTTTCCTCCGCCCGTCGTGCTTCATCAGCTACACGCTGCGCAGCATCGGCTTCTTGCTTACGACGAAATTCTTCCTGCGCCTGGCGACGGCGTGCCAGTTCCTCGGCACGTTCTTTGTCGAGCACTTCGCGGTCCTTGGCCCCTTCAAGTGCACGCTTGCGGGCTTCCAGTTCGCTTTTGGACAGATTGCGGCTGGCAGCCGGCTTTGCAGGTGCTGCCGCACCGGTCGATGCGCCTGCATCTGCGGGAGCTGGCGTAGCCTGTTCTGGCGCTGCCGCTTCTGGCGCAGCTGATTCAGGTGTAGGCGTCGCCGGATCCTGAACAACGCGACCGGGTGGCGGCGGTGTCATTTCAACGGTTGACGGCTTGATACGCGCTGCGGTTTCAGCAGCCGCTGCGGCCTTGGCCTTTGCTTCTGCCTTGGCTTGCGCAGCTTTTTCGGCTGGCGTCAGGAATTTGCGCTTGCGCGTTTCGACCACAACCTGCTTTGAGCGACCATGGCTCAAATTTTGGCGCACAACGCCTTTGCCGCCGCTGCCCTTCAAGGACAGGGTGCGTGCGGAGCCGCCAGATTTTTTGTCGTCAGATTCCATATCGCTCATTCTTCGTCCGTTTCCTGCACATCCCAATCGGCATCCGCCATTGGCATGTCTTGTTCATCTGCAATTTCCCGGAAGGTCTTGAGCGCTTTCAGCTTTTGAAGCGCCACTTTTCCGGGACCAGCATCTGTTATTGCGGCATGTATCACATTTCCGCCGCCAAAAGCCAAATCCAATTCTTCCGGACCGAACAAAGAAAATGATTCAATGTGCGGTCCTCCCAGATGCACTGTTGCGCGTCTGGCCTGATCAATCTTGCGTACGCCATCAGGCGCGCCGCTCTTTGAGTGCAGTACGGCGAGCGCCTTGCCCGATCGAACTGCTTTTTCTACCTGTGCTGCACCTGTAACAGCAACTCCGGCCTTGCGTGCCAATCCAAGCGTGCCAATCGCCGATTTGGCCATCAGTTGATCGACGAGATCAGCAATAGCCGGATCAACAATCACCTTGCGTTTCAGGGCCCGGGAAAAGGCATTCTTGGCTACAGCCTGCTCCACATATGAGCGCTTTGCCGTCACCCAGCAACCTCGACCCGGCAATTTTCTCTTCAAATCGACAAATATGTTGTCGTCCGGCCCAGCTACAAAACGAATGAGCCCTTCGGCATCACCGCTTTGGCCTGTCACAATGCATTTTCTGTCATTCATGTCAGATGCAGCTGATTTGACCTTCTCCATTTTTGTCAATTTAAAGCGCGTTGGATTCAACAGCCTCCTCCGCTTCGGCTGCCGCAGCAGCATCAGCGTCCAGTTCTTCCTGCGTAATCCAGCCTTCAGTCAGACGCGCTGCAACGATCATTTCCTCGGCTTCCGCACGCGTGGTGCCAAAGGGAGTGAATGTACCGTCAAACAGTTTGGTTTCACCATCCTTGCGTTCGCGCCAACCACACAGATCATCGATTGCGCAACCAGCAAAATCATCCATTGTCTTGATGTCGTCTTCTCCAAGCGCGACCATCATCGCGGTGGTCATGCCGGGAATTTCACGCAATTCATCAACAACACCAAGTTTTTGGCGCTTTTCGTCGTTTTCGGCTTCGATGCGCTCCAAATATTCGTTGGCGCGCGCCTGGATTTCAGCGGCCGTGTCCTCGTCAAATCCATCGATGGACGCAACTTCCTCCGCTTCAACATAGGCCACTTCCTCAATTGAGGAGAAACCTTCTGAGGCGAGCACCTGGCCAACCATTTCATCAACGTCCAGCGCTTGCATGAACAGTTCTGAGCGTTCGGCGAATTCTTTCTGGCGCCGTGAGGATTCTTCTTCCTCTGTCAGAATGTCGATATCCCAACCGGTCAATTGTGATGCCAGGCGCACATTTTGTCCGCGACGACCGATGGCCAATGACAATTGCTCGTCGGGAACAACCACTTCGATGCGCTCTGCATCTTCATCCAAAACAACTTTTGCCACTTCTGCAGGTTGCAGCGCATTGACGATGAAGGATGCGGCATCGGGCTGCCACGGAATGATATCGATCTTCTCGCCTTGCAGTTCACCAACAACAGCCTGGACGCGCGAGCCACGCATACCCACACAAGCGCCCACCGGGTCAATCGATGAATCCGAAGAGATTACCGCAATCTTGGCGCGTGATCCCGGATCGCGCGCGACAGATTTGATCTCGATGATGCCATCATAGATTTCCGGCACTTCCATCTGGAACAATTTTGCCATGAATTGCGGGTGTGTGCGGCTCAGAAAGATTTGCGGGCCGCGTTGTTCGCGTCGCACATCATAAATGATGGCGCGCACGCGTTCGCCATAGCGATAGGTTTCGCGCGGGATCAGTTCATCGCGGCGGATGATGCCTTCACCCCGACCCAGATCAACGATCACATTGCCATATTCAACGCGCTTGACGGTGCCATTGATGACTTCGCCCACGCGGTCCTTGTATTCGTCATATTGCTTGTCACGCTCGGCTTCACGCACTTTTTGTACGATAACTTGCTTGGCGGACTGAGCAGCAACACGACCAAAATCGAGAGGCGGCAGCGTTTCGCGCGTAAAGTCGCCGACCTGAATGTCTGGATTGTCGGCGCGCGCCAGATCGATATGAATTTGGTTGTCGTAATTCTCAACTTCCTCGACAACTTCCATCAAGCGTTCAAGCCGGATTTCACCGGTCTTGGTGTTGATGTCAGCGTGCACATTGGTCTCCTGACCGTAGCGGGACTTTGCCGCCTTCTGGATCGCATCGGCCATTGCGCCAATGACGATTTCCTTGTCGATCAACTTCTCGCGTGCCACTGCATCGGCAATCTGAAGAAGTTCGAGTTTGTTTGCACTAATTGCCATGAAAGTTCTCCTCGATGGTCCAGTCCATCAGTATCTCACTTCAAAATTTATCGTCTTCGGTTAAGTCTTCGGGTGTCTCACCACGCGCCAGGCGCGCTGCTTTTTCGGCTTTCAATGAATCGCGAATGAGCTCGTCAGTCAAAATCAACCGGGCCTCTGCAATCGCATCAAAGTCGATGAATACAGCACTGTTCTCGCCATAGGTTGCCTTGTCCGGCACCAAGGTGAAACCGGTATCGGATACATCTGTAATGGTACCACGAAACCGCTTTCGGTTCTCGACCATTATCGATGTTTCCAGCTTGACGATGTGCCCTTCCCACTTGCCAAAATCTGACTTTCGCACCAGCGGACGATCAATGCCCGGTGTCGATACTTCCAGATAATACTGGCGATCAACGGGATCTTCCACATCCAGCAAGGGCGAGATCATGCGGCTGACATATTCGCAATCTGCCACATTCATGGTGCCATCAGGGCGCTCGACCATGATTTGCAGTGTCAAACCGTTCATGCCCGACAGTTGAACGCGGCATAGCACAAAGCCGGCATTGTTGATCACCGGCTCCACAATTGCAGCAACACGCGCATCAACGCCGGTTTCTGTAATGAAACGCGGTTCGTAATTTTCCACCGGAGGCAATTCAGTTGCTTGTGTCATGGTCCCGTTTAGCTAACAAAAAAGAGCGGGTCCGTGAGGCCCACTCTTGCTCAGTCGATCAAGATTTGACGCTTATATACGCCTTGAATTGCAATCTTGCAAGGCCATGAAACCGAGCCATGTGGCTTTTTATATGCGCTTGAAAGTCAGATAGGCCGGCGTCCGGCCTTCGCGATGGGCTTTGGCCTCGTAGCGTGTACCATGCCAACCCTCATAGGGTTTGCGCCAGTCGTCCGCTGACCGCGCTGTCCACTCAAACCGGGGATGGCGGTCAATATGCTGAAGTGTCCAATTGACATAGGTGTCGATATCCGATGCAAACCGAAACCGACCGCCCGGTTTCAAGACACGGGCAAATCGATCGAGATTGGCCTGGTTTACGAAGCGCCGCTTCCAGTGTTTGAATTTTGGCCAGGGATCAGGATACAGAAGATCAATCTCATCAATACTCGCGGATGGCATCCAGTCCAGTAGCTGGGTTGCGTCGTCATCGTAAACCCGCAAATTTTCAAGGCCGGCATCGGTGGCATTTGCCAGGCATTTTGCCATCGAATTGATAAATGGCTCAACACCGATGAAACCCATCTGGGGCGAATGCAAGGCTTCTCGTATCAGGTGCTCACCGCCACCAAAGCCAATTTCCAGGCGAATTATTTCCGGATTGCCGGAAAACAGTGCACCCAGACTTTCAGGTGCAGGTCCCGCTTCAATCGGAATGCGCAGCAGCGGCAGTTGGGCATCATAGAGCGCTGCCTGACGCGGTTTCAGCGCCTTGCCACGACGACGCCCGAAGAAAGCTTCTGTTGAGCGGCTGGGCCTGTCTGCACTCATTTGCGCGACTCCGGTGCTTAAGGGCCATGTTCGCCTGGATCGGTGCTACTTGGCAGCGGCGATGGCGGCCTTGAGCGGCTTTACGAGATTTGTCTTTTCCCAGGAGAATGACCCATCGCGGCCCACGGTTCGCCCAAAATGACCATAAGCGGCAGTCTTGGCATAAATGGGCTTGTTCAAGTCCAGATGCTTGCGGATGCCGGTTGGCGACAAATCCATGGTTTGTCGAATGGCCGCCTCAATGGCTTCAGAGGATGCCTTGCCCGTGTCGTGGGTGTTGACGTAAACCGACAGAGGCTGCGCAATGCCAATCGCGTAGGACAATTGAATGGTGCAACGATCGGCAAGTTTTGCAGCCACAATATTCTTTGCCAGATATCTTGCAGCATAGGCTGCTGAGCGGTCGACTTTGGTTGTGTCTTTGCCGGAGAATGCACCGCCGCCATGAGGCGCGGCGCCTCCATAGGTGTCCACGATGATCTTGCGGCCGGTCAAACCGGCATCGCCGTCGGGGCCACCGATGACAAATTTGCCCGTCGGATTGATATACCAGGCGCAATCCTCGGCGATGGGCAGGTCGCCCAAAGCTTCACGGATATATGGTTCACAAACCGAGCGGACCTTGGCAGAATCCCAGCTCTCGTCCAAATGCTGGGTGGAAAGCACGATTGAGCAGACTTCCGAAGGTTTGCCATCGACATAGCGCACCGTGACCTGAGACTTTGCGTCAGGTCCCAGCTTGGTGACGTCGCCTTCGCCCTTCTTGCGGGCGGCAGCAAGCAACTCAAGGATTTTGTGTGCGTAGTAAATCGGTGCAGGCATCAGTGCCGGTGTCTCTGTGCAGGCATAACCGAACATGATGCCTTGGTCTCCGGCACCCTCTTCGCCCTGCTTGTCACTTGCATTGTCCACACCTTGCGCAATATCGGCTGATTGTGCGTGTAGCAGGACATCAATCCTGGCGGTGTTCCAGTGAAAGCCATCCTGCTCATAGCCAATGTCCCGGATGGCGCGTCGTGCTGCTGAGCGGAATCGGCGGGGTGCAATGACAGGATTGCCGGCAGAATCGATGACTGTTTCGCCTTTCCTGTCCTTTTTGAAAAACGTTTCAGGCACCCGCACTTCGCCCGCGATCACCACACGATTGGTTGTGGTCAGCGTTTCACATGCCACACGAATATTCCACAATGCATCCTCGCCACCTTTGCGAGCTTCCTTGTAGACCATGTCCACAATCTCGTCAGAAATCCGGTCGCAAACTTTGTCCGGATGTCCTTCAGACACAGATTCGCTCGTAAATAGGTAGTTTTGCATGGCCATTGAAATATTCCTGCAGAGGAGTGGCAGTGTCAAACTGCCCGATATTCTCGCAGTGGATATTGGTTTCACAGCGTTCCGTCAAGCCGGATCGAACTAAATAGAAAGATATAAACATAAGTGCATATGCACATTTTGCCCGTCATGAACCATCATGTTTTTAGTCAGTCAGGTGACACCTTCATCGTCTGCCAGCGCCTTGACCAAATCGATGACGCGTCGCCGGACTTTCGGATTCGTGATCTTGACGAACGACCGGTTGAGTTGAAGGCCCTCAGAGCTGGAAAGGAAATTGACCACATAGCTTGTCGTCGATTCTGCCTGTCCTCCCTCTGTCGAGGCAGTTTCGCCCGGCGCATCTTCAAAAAAGAACGCCACTGGAACATCCAGGATGCCCGCAATATTCTGCAATCTGCTGGCGCCGACCCGGTTGGTGCCCTTTTCATATTTCTGGACTTGCTGAAAGGTAATGCCCAAACGCTCACCCAGCTTTTCCTGGCTGAAGCCCAGCATGGTTCGGCGCAGTCTGATGCGGCTGCCCACATGGACATCAATTGGATTAGGTGTTTTCTTTTTGTCGCTCATGAATTGTCCTAATCATACTAGCGTAAGTTGCTACTTCAAGGACCAAAAGTGACAGCAAATTTCGAAGCCCCACTGCCTGGGCTCGTTGACCGGTCGCTTGCAAAATTCCAACGACCTGATTGCGAAAAAAGTGCGCCTAGCGCCGCAATCGCGCCAATAAACCCGTAGTTGCAAATAGCAAAAAAATCAACCAAAAGATATGATTACTATACTGTTTGCCGACCGGTAATGCAATTTTCACGGGAAGTTGCGCATCAATTGCGCCGGCTTGCTCATATTCCAATTGTTTCACAATACGGCCTTTTGCATCAATAATTGAGGACACGCCATTGTTGGCGGCGCGCGCCATGGGCATGCCGAGTTCGACCGTACGCAGCCTGCTTTGGTGAAAATGTTGATAAGGTCCGGGCGTGTTTCCGTACCAGGCATCATTGGTCACATTGATCAACAGGCCATCGGTCGCCTCGATTGGCGAAACTTCCCCGGCGAATATGGCTTCATAGCAAATCAGTGGAATGGCGCTGATACCGCCGGGCAGAGCAAGACTTCTGCGCTGCGTCGCTCCAACATATCCCCGATCGGCCGCCGCCACGGCCTTCAAACCCAGGGCACTCAATTGCTCCGCATAGGGTAGATATTCCCCGAAGGGTACAAGATGGACCTTGTCTGCAGCGCCGGTAATGATGCCTTCGCTGTCGATCACCAGAATCGAGTTGTAGTACAGGTTGCCAGCATCCTCGGCCTCGTCCTCGCCCTCCTCTCGCACCGCGCCGGCAATCAGGGTTTGGCCGACCTGCAGCATTTCGGCAATGGCGCCGACCGCGGACGGTTCACGTGTCAGTATGAACGGGACGGCCGTTTCCGGCCAGATGATCACTGTGGGGCGGTCCACATTATCATCAACGCCAGGAGCTGCGCTCAAGGCCAGCAGGTCGTCAAAAATCTGGCGAGCCTGTTCAGGTTGCCATTTCTGGGATTGGTCGATTGCGGGCTGCACCAGGCGCAGCACCTGACTTTCATTTTCGGCATCAGGCTCGATATTGAGGCGCCAATATCCAAAGCCAACCTGCGTGCCAAGCAAGGCAACAATCAGGAACGCGCTCAGTGCAGCGGAAAACCGGGACGCGACAAAACCCGCGGGCAATGCAAACAACAAAACCGCGAGCATGTTGATCGCATCAACACCGGTCATGGCGACCGATTGCATCATCAGTGGTGTGGGCAGGATACCGTAGCCAATGGCATTCCACGGAAATCCGGTAAACAGAAAACTGCGCAGCCATTCTGCGACACCAAAAAAGGCAGCCAGAACAAAAATGCGCGCCAGCCCGTCAGACCAAAGCGTTCGTGCTGCGGCCGTCGCAAAAGCGTAGAAAAACGCAAGTAAAGCCGGCAAACCAAGTACCGCCAGCGGAATGGCCCACGCAAATTCGGGGGCCTCCACCAACAATGCGTTGGATATCCACCAAAGCCCGGCGACAAAATAACCAAACCCGAACCACCACCCGACAAAAAATGACGGACGGAGCCGCGCATAACGGCCTGCTTCGGCTGAGCCGACTGCACCATCGAGCAACCAGACCAGCACGGGAATGGTCAAAAAACCCACAAAAAACAGGTGAAATGGTGCCAATGTCAGCGTGGTGAAAGCACCGGCCAATAATGCCACAAGCGCCCTGCGCCACCCGGACAATAGCAATACACGTTGTGAAAGACGCTGCATCCCCACCTCAAACGAATCACAGGTGGGTATTTCCTATCAGGGTTCGCAGCGCTGCGCGAATGTTCTGTGCTATTGAGCCGCTTTTGCGCTGGATTTTCTGTCGCTTTGTGGATTTGCCTCGCGCCGCGGTGCGCGTTTGCGATGGCCTTGGCGAAGCCTGGATATCTTGACGCGGCGAATACGGCGTGGATCTGCTTCCAGAACCTCCAGCTCGTGTCCAGCAAAAGACGGTATGATTTCGCCACGAACCGGAACCCGCCCCAATAGAGAAAAGATCACACCGCCGATCGTGTCGACATCCTCATCTTCCTGTTTTGCTGCCTTGAGGAAATCATTACCCAAAAACTCGCTGGCATCCTCGAGCTCGACGCGCGCGTCCATGATGAATACACCATCGCTGCTCGTTTCGATGCCGACCTCCACTTCGTCATGCTCATCCTCGATGTTGCCGACAACCACTTCGACAATATCTTCGAGCGAAACAAGTCCATCGGTGCCGCCATACTCGTCGATCACCAGAGCCATCTGAATGCGCTGTGTCTGCATCCGACCCATCAGGTCAGCGGCCTGCATGGAGGGTGGGACGAACAGAACATCCCGTGTCAGCTTGAGATCTTCAATGGTTTTGGTCAGATCGACCCGGCTGAGATCAATGCCGGCAAGCAGGGCTGCCGTGGCTCCGTTTTCCGGCTTTGGTTTGACTTTGGTCTTCGAGTTGGCCGTCGTTTTGCGCCTGCGCGGCTTTTTTTCGGCGGTCAGGATGATGCCGGCGACGACATCACGAATATGCACCATGCCGCGTGGATCATCCAACGTTTCAGAACAGACCGGCATTCTGCTGTGACCGGAGGTTTGAAAAAGCTTCAGCAATTCGCCAAGCGTGGTCTTGAGATCGACCGCCTCGATTTCGGCGCGATGCACCATCACGTCATCGACGCGCAAGCCTTGCAAACGCAAGATATTGTGCAGCATCGCCCGTTCTTCTGGCGAAATGGTCTCGTCAGAGGCGCTATGCGCTGCCAGCGCATCCTGCAAGTTTTCACGAACAGAGCCTGATTGCGGGCGAAACAGGTAAATCAGGCGCTGCCAAAAATTGGCAGGACCACGTGAATCGTTGCTCAAAATTTCAAGTTGTTGTGAATCTGGGTCTACAACGACCAGAGATGTTCTTTGCTCGGGTGCGGGACTGTCGCCGCTTTCTGTCTGTCGGTCTTCCATTTGCCTTCAACTGTCAGCTACTTGGACGGTATATGGGTCTTTAATCCCCATTTGTTCAAGTATCACTTTTTCCAACGACTCCATTTTCTCTGCATCGGCGTCGTTTTCATGATCATAACCCAAAAGATGCAACAATCCGTGAACGATCAAGTGGGTGACATGATTGCTTGCACCAATCCCCGCGTCGTCGGCTTCACGCACTATGGTCTCCACGGAAAGCACGATATCACCCAACATGGGCCCCGGCGCGTCACCGACCGCCAGTTCAGCGGCAGGAAATGACAGAACATTGGTGGGCTTGTTCTTGTTGCGCCATTGCGCATTGAGTTCCTGTATCTCCGTGTCATCGGTCACTACGATACTTAACTCGCCCATTGCATCGGCCATTTCCAACGCCTCAAGACTGTGCTCGACCGCGTCTTTTGCAAGCAGTGCGATGTCCAGCTTTTCAGGCAAAGCATCCGTATGGGTGGCAATATCAATGTGTACGGGCATTACTTGCCGTCTTTTTCGCGCCGTCTGGGATAATTCCCGCGCGGCGCCTGCTCGTAAGCACCGTGCGCTTCATCATAGGCAGTCACAATTTTCGCGACCAGTGGATGGCGGACAACATCAGCATCCTTGAACCTGACTTTTGTTATGCCTTCAACGTCTTCCAGAACATTCAACGCTTCAATCAAACCGGATTTCTCACCATGCGGCAAATCCACCTGACTGGGATCACCTGTCACAATCATGCGGCCATTTTCACCCAGACGCGTCAAGAACATCTTCATTTGCATCGAGGTGGTGTTTTGCGCCTCATCCAGAATGACGGCCGCATTTGCAAGTGTTCTGCCTCGCATGAAGGCCAGAGGTGCAATTTCGATCACACCGGCACCAATGGCTCGCTCTACCTGTTCACCCGGAATCATGTCGTATAGGGCATCATAGAGCGGTCTGAGATAGGGATCGACCTTCTCTTTCATATCGCCTGGAAGGAAGCCAAGCCGCTCACCGGCCTCCACCGCCGGGCGTGACAAGACAATGCGCTCAACATGACCACGCTCCAGAAGCATGGCTGCATGTGCCACCGCCAAATAGGTTTTCCCGGTCCCGGCCGGTCCGACGCCAAAGACCAGCTCGCAGCGCTCCATCGCGCGCATATATCGGTCCTGGTTGGGTGTGCGGGCAAGAATGGTCTTCTTTCGCGTCGCAATCTGTGCTGCAGCAATTTTCGTCTTGCCGTCCATTGTCGGCAGTTGCAGCTGATCATCGGCCGCGATCGCCATGCGCATCGCACCTTGAACATCGGCGGCTTCTGGGTCCTTGCCCCCTTTTTGCAATTGCTCGTAAAGAAAATCCAGCGCACGCCTGGCCTGTTCGGCGGCCGTGGGATCGCCGGATATCGAGACGCGATTGCCGCGAGAACGGACATCCAAACCCAAGCGATTTTCTATCAAGGTGAGGTTTTGTTCGAACTGACCAAAAAGGGCGCGGGCATGGTCGTTATTATCGAATGTAAGAACGATACTCGCTGTTTCCGGTTTGTTGCCGGCGGTCGTTTCAACTTTGGCTTTAGCGCTCAAACGCGTTGTCCATTTCCCTTATTTGCCGCATCGAGAAGTACGGCTGCTTCATCGGTAACCAGGCTGTTCACCAGTACCCGGTTGATTCGTACGTTAACAATATCGCCGACATTTCCAATAGCCTCATGACAAATCACCGGTTGAAGCCATGGAGATCGACCAACAATCTGTCCCGCTTCGCGGCCCGGCTTTTCAATCAGCACATCCATGTTTGAACCGACCAGGCTCTGCATAAAGTCATTTTGTTGTTCTGTCAGAAGGGCTTGGAGGCGCTGCAGGCGTTCAGACTTGACCTCTTCAGGCACCTGATTGTCCATCTGCGCACCGGGTGTGCCCGGACGGGTAGAATATTTAAACGAGAATGCCTGTGCATAAGTGACATCGCGCACGATCTGCATCGTGTCCTCAAAATCCTGCTCCGTTTCGCCGGGAAAACCGACGATAAAATCACCTGAAAGGGCAATATCGGCACGCGCTTTGCGAATCTTGTCGATCAAACGGCGGTAATCATCGGCTGTATGCTTGCGATTCATGGCTTTGAGAATCTTGTCTGAGCCTGCCTGAACGGGTAAATGCAAATAGGGCATCAGTTCTGGCAGGTCGCGATGGGCTTCAATCAGCGCATCATCCATGTCACGCGGATGGCTCGTCACGTAGCGCAAGCGTCTAAGAGCATTGATCCCTGCCAGTTCATGCAGCAGCGCACCCAGTCCCCATTCACGGCCATCGGCCCCCACGCCATGCCACGCATTGACGTTTTGACCCAAAAGCGTGATTTCCCGCACGCCGGCATCGACAAGGCGTTTTGCCTCATCCACGATCTGGGAAACCGGACGAGAGACTTCGGCGCCGCGAGTGTAAGGCACCACACAGAAAGTGCAGAACTTGTCGCAGCCTTCCTGCACGGTCAGGAATGACGTCACACCACGATTGGCGACAATCTTCTTTGCCGGGTTTGGCAGATGATCGAATTTGTCCTCAACCGCATATTCGGTTTCAACGACTTTGTCGCCGCGTCTGGCCCTTGCCACCACGTCCGGCAGATTGTGGTAGGTTGTCGGACCGATCACAAAATCAACGCTCGGTGCGCGCTTGATGATCTCTTCACCCTCAGCCTGCGCAACACAGCCGGCCACACCGATCATCATGTCACCGCCTGCGGCGCGTTTTTCTTCTCGTACCATTCGGATGCGACCGATCTCCGAATAGACCTTCTCGGCCGCTTTTTCGCGAATGTGACAGGTGTTGAGCAACACCATGTCCGCATCTTCCATGCTGCCGGTCTCGACAAAACCGTCCTTTGCCAGCGCATCGGCCATGCGTTGACTGTCATATACATTCATCTGGCAGCCATAGGTTTTTACAAACACTCTTTTGGTGCCTGCTTCTGGCTGCGATGCCACTTGTTTGTCTAATACTGGTGCGCTCATGGCTGGCTTTTACTGGGTTTTTTCGTCGCTGAGAAGAGCTTCTCTGCCGCGCAACACATTTGATGCCATTTGTGAAACTCGATCATAGGCAAGAAGGCTCATTTGCTTGCGACTTGGTGCTTCACTCAATGCAATTGGTTCACCAAAACTGACCACAACGCCAAGACGGGTTTCGCGCAGAACCCGCATCAGATGCGTACCCAACTCCACATCGCCGGGCCAGGCAGCCAAAGGGCGATCGAAACGGCCCATCGGCAAGCCATGCTCAGTCACATAGACAATTGCCATCGGCTGAATTGGCGACGACAGGTCAGCATCGCCGAAGCCAAGCGCACCAAAGAGCGATGATTTGAAGGGATATATGAAATTGCCGTCGGATGTCGTTCCTTCCGGAAACAGGACAATGTTGTCCCCGGCCTTCAATCTGGCGTTGATGCGCATGGCCTGCTCATGCACTGTGCGCCGCGCCGCGCGGTCGACAAAAACGCTTTCCTGCCAGCGGGCGAACGATCCGAGCAAGGGCCAATCGCGTACCTCTTGCTTGGCAACAAATGAAATGGGGGCGATTGAACCCAGCACCAAGATGTCGATCCAGGAAACATGATTGGCGGCAATCAGAACGCCGTGGCCATCCGGTTGCGCCAACTTCCCGCGAACCTCGTACGATACGCCCAGCATCGAACACATAATCTTGTGCCAACGCATCTCAATGCGCTTGCGCACGGGCGAGCCCAGCCAGCGCGCAAGCATATAAAACGGGAGCATACAGAGCGTGATGATCAGGCAACAGAAAACGATGAAGCCCGCCCAGATATTGCTGATCAATTCTTGCTTTCCTTGTCAGGCTTCCGGATTGGTACAGCGTAGAGTTCAAGCCGGTGATCGACCAGTTCAAACCCAAGTTCCCTTGCGATTTCTTCCTGAAGCGCCTCAATACGCGGATTGCTGAATTCTATGACCTGACCTGAACGCAGGTCGATCAGATGATCATGATGTTCATCCGGAATTGCTTCATAACGCGCTTTGCCATCACGAAACTCGTGCTTCTCGATAATATCGAGGTCCTCGAACAAGCGCACCGTGCGATAGACGGTGGAAATCGAAATATTGGGATCGATCGCCGAAGATCGCCGGTAGAGCTCTTCGACATCAGGGTGGTCAGAGGAATCCTGGATAACGCGCGCAATGACCCGGCGCTGATCGGTCATGCGCATACCGCGATCCGCGATCAGTTCTTCAAGCGAATTATCGGACTTTCCTGACAAGGGGGTCTCCCAATTGTACGCCTTGCGATCTAACCAACATCGCGGCGCATGACAAGCGCGTGCGACTTTTGTCCTTCATCTCCGCTGTAATAATTTTTGCGAACCGCCACCTGTTCAAAACCGACATTCCTGTAAAGCGCCACAGCTGCCTGGTTGCCCTCATCCACTTCCAAGAACAATTTCGAGATCCGGTCCGCATGCAAATTGGCCAGAACCATATCCATCAACCGACGTCCCAAGCCGTAGTTCTGCCATTTCGGCGTTACAGCCACAGTCAGGATCTCCGCTTCATCACCTGTGATGCGAACCAGCGCGAACCCCAGCATGGCACCGCCATCGGTGGCCTGTTCGGACAATGCCACACCGCCAACATTCTCCCTGCTTAAAAGATCGGCAAATTCGCCATCGGTCCAGGAGGGTTTGAAAGTCTGTGCATGAATGTCGGCCATTGCCTGTGCGTGGGATGCCGACAGAGCGTGTGCGCCCAGGTCTTCCAGAGAGCGTTGTCGAAAAGGCCACTTCATCGGATCGGCTCCGATTGTCGCGGCAATGCAAAGCCTTGTGCGATTTTCGCATCGGCTGCTCGAACATAGAGCGGACTTGGCGGCGTCGTGCTCTGCACGCCAAGCCTTGCAACTGTTTCTATTGCACCTGTGGGACCATCCATTGAAGGGACGGATCTGTTTGCATCCACCAATTCGGCTGCATTCCCAATAATCTTGCTGAACCGTGGTTCGATCAGCTTGTCCGGTTCGGTTTCGAGATTGATGCTGAACGGATCATTGTGCGGCGATGCATGAACACCAAAGCATTGTGCAAAGGCCTGTCCACGACCTGCCTTGATGGCAACCGCAAAGGGCGCGTTTGCGGCGTAGTCCCCGGCGATGGCCTGCAGCGTCGTAACGCCGGCAATCGGCTTGTTGAGCGCCAAGGCAAATCCGCGTGCTGCGGCCACACCGACACGAATGCCGGTAAATGATCCCGGACCGATGCAAACCGCAATGTGATCGATCGCATCATAGTCGGTACCGGCCGCTGCCATCACCTCGTCGATCATGCCCAGCAAATGTTCGGCATGGCCCCGGCCAAGATCGACAGACTGACGTGCCAAAGCCGCCTGCTTGTCCACGTCATATAGACAGGTCGAACAGAAACTGGATGCGGTATCAATCGCAAGTACAATCATCGGCCCTGTCTAAAGGCTCTTGCCTTGAGCGACAAGCGTGCGCTTACAAACCCAGTAAACGTGGGATTGTCAGAGAAACAGCGGGTACATAGGTGATCAGAAAAATCACGGCCATTTCGACGAACAAAAACGGCAATATCTGTTTGGCAATGACCTCCACCTTTTCACCCGACACGCTTGAAGCGACAAAGAGCACCAATCCCATGGGCGGCGTTATCAGACCGACGGTCAAATTGACGCTCATGATCATCGCGAAATGAACCGGGTCAACGCCAAGGCTGACGAAGATGGGGCCAAGAATGGGTCCAAGGATAATGATCGCCGGGCCGGCATCCAGGAACATGCCGACGATAAACAGAAGAATATTGATCAGGAACAGCAAAATCAGCGGATTGGCAGTCAGGGTCAAAATCCACTCGGCCATCAATTCAGCAGCATGGCTCAAGCTGACAACCGTTTTGAACGCCATCGCCGCACCGACAAGCAGCAGCACAACCGCCGAGATCATGGCCGATTTGGTGAAAATCGCGGGTAAGTCCTTCAATTTCAGGGTGCGAAGGACAAACATGCCAATGATCAACGCGTAAAAAGCGGCAACCGCAGAGGCCTCTGTGGGCGTGAAGATACCTCCGAGAATACCGCCCAGAATAATCACCGGTGTAAGCAGTGGCAGTGCTGCGCGCTTGGCCACATTGCGGAAGGGCACAGACAAAAACGGTCTGATTGCGAACATAATTGCCAGTGCAGGGATGAGTGACACGCCGAAAAACTGCAGAGGATGTTCAGCAAAATACAGTCCCAACCCGGTGGCGGTTTCTGCATCACTGCCAAACATGCCCATGAGGATCAGTGCCAGCCCCGCGACAGCGATGATCCATGCGCAGGCATTTTCGAGCAGGCCAACAGGTTCAAGTGCTTCTGGCTTGTCCAGTCCCCGCCCCGCAACCGGGAAACCCTCCTTGCGTGCCTGGAAATTGACCAGCAACATCAGGCTTCCACCAACCAGGATTCCGGGAATAATGCCCGCAGCAAAGAGTTTGGCAACCGATACTTCCATCACATAGGCGTAAATAATCATGATGCCCGACGGCGGGATAATTGGGCCGATAACCGAGGAGGCAGCGGTTACTGCTGCGGCGTAGCGGCGCGTGTAGCCGTTCTTTTCCATCGCGGGAATCAGCATGGAGCCAAGCGCAGATGTGTCCGCCACGGCTGAACCGGACAGACCGGCAAACAGCATGGATGACAGGATATTCACTTGCGCCAATCCGCCTCGCAACTGACCGATCAGGGCTTGCGAAAAATCCACCAGCCTGAAGGTAATCCCGCCACGGTTCATCAGTTCACCGGCCAGCATGAAAAACGGTATCGCCATCAGCGGAAAGGAGAATACGCCTGAATAAATGTTGCGATACATGAGCGCGATATCACGATCCATGTCGTTGGCAAACAGAATGAATCCCGGTGCAGCGAGCATGGCAAAGAAGACCGGCATGCCAATGAGCAGGAGGAACAGGAATATGGGAAGGAAAAGTGCCAACATGATCTTACTCCGCTCCTGCGCTTAGATAGTCGGGAGCGGGTGGCTCCGGGAAGTCCTTCGGATCGCTGAAAAACTGTCCGATCTTGCGAATGAACAGTTCAATGTTGACGCTCAACATCATGACAAAACAGCAAACCATGCCCAGATAGATATAGGCGGCGCGAAACTCCAATTTGGTCCCAAGCGCCTCGTTTATGCCACTGTCCTGCAGCATCCGGTTCAGTCCTGAAGAATTAAACAGGATCGGGCTTGAGTAATGAATATAGGCTTCGCGCAACAACACTGCCGTCACGATGGTTGCGACAGAGATCAGGAACATTTGCAGTATGAATTTGGGCAATGAAGTCAACCGGTCCGAAAGCATGTCGATGGAGACAAAACCACCCCACCGATAGGCCGATGGTGCAATCAATCCCATCATCCAGATCATCAGGGACAACGCTGCTTCTTCGGGCCAGGGCAATGCTGAATTTAGCACATATCTGAAGAACACCTGCACCAGAATCACGACGACCATCAAGACCATCAATACCCACGCAATGCTGCGACCAATCGAAAGCAATGTCGAATTTATGCGCGCAAGTATTGCGTGCAGTCCGCTTAGTGCTGCCATCATTGAAGGCTCCTCCCCAGGTGCTCTTTTAGGCATTTATTGGACGATAGCAGGCGTTCAGAAGTTTGCAAGAACACCAGCCAAAATCAGTTTTGCAACGCCACCACCAAAACCCCCTTGGGCTCCAAAACTGCCTGCCCAATAAGGATTTTCTGTCCATTAACAAGTTGGGCACAATCGACGGGCTCGGGCCCGTAATTGAAGATGTAGCGGATATTGCCATTGTCGCGCATACGGATGTCGCGATGCAATTTGTGCGATTTTATACCAGCTCTATCAAGCGCATGCGCTACAACATGATTGGCCAACTCGGTGTTGGGCCGACCCGCGACATAGATTGTATTGCCGTGCTCAAACAGCGCGCCATGACCGTCCTTGGATTTCATCAACTCCGATACGTCAACGCCCGGCTGTACAAACTCCCGCCATCCTTCCAATGCCCGTTCCTTGTCAATGACAATGGGTGCAAATGGTGGTCGCGATTCAACCCGCGTGATCTTCAGGTCCACCAGATGGCGCAAGGGTCCGGGCGGCAAATCTTCGACGATCTGGAAGTCCTTGTTCTTTGATCCGGTACGGGGACCGGCCAAGACAATCGCACCGCTTTGCTCCACAGCATCGATAAATGAATCGTCCAGGGCAAATATGCCGGGCATCACGATCAGCTTGTGGTTGGCAATCGCTTCGGGCCTGGGTGGAATTATGTCGACATTGATGCCCTTTTTGCGCAGCGCCCTGTAAAATCGCTTGACCAGTTCAAAATAGGAAAAGTCTTCACCCTGGGGCTGTATTTCCCATGCCCACTGGCTTTCATAGTCAAATACAAGCGCCACATCGCCCGGTGTGCCATTGGCAACGGTCTCGAATTGCGAAAGCTCGGCCGAGATCTGCTCGCAGGCATGATAGGCCTCGTTGAATTCCCCATTGGGAAGCAGCAATGCCTCGTGCATCTGTTCCTGTGCAAAAGATGGCTGACGCCAACGGAAATAACTGACAAGTTCCGCACCGGCGGCAAAGGCTTCCCATGCCCAGAAGCGCACTGCGCCCGGATCGGGCGCCGGATTATAGGGCGCCCAGTTTACCGGCCCGGGTTGTTGCTCCATGACCCACCAGCGGCCCCCGTCAACACCATTCCTGATCTGACCGCACGTGCGGTACAGATCGTGGTGGAACGCCTGCATATCCGGATCTCCGATACCCAAATAGCGCCGCTTTATCTCCACGTCGCTGGCGTCGCGATCAAGCATACCGATGGGATAATTGTCCCACGTCGCGATATCGAGATCCTGGCTGACATCATAGTGATCAAACTCGGTGAACGCGCCCATGAAATTGTGGCCAATGGGCGCGTCTGAGTATTTTCGAATAATGTCTGTCTGCAATTTGTTGAAGCTGACAACCTGTGCAGATGCGTAACGCCGAAAATCCATCACATGTGAAGGATTTGGCTCGGTCACCGTCAGATTTGGTAGTTCGACTTCGTCAA
>JAHEJF010000498.1 GCA_024639025.1 Ahrensia sp.
GCACACTTCTCCGATCAGGTCGTTGAGCGTTTCCCTGACCGCCTTTGTCATGGCTTCACGCCCGTCGGGGTTCATCATCACATAGGACACCCGGCTCATCAGGTCTTCACCGAACCGGATTTGCGGATTTGATGCGCCCGCTGAAGCGATAACAAGACCAGAAAGCAGGGAAACCAGATGCAGCGCGATGGTTGTTGAGCCAATGTCACAGGCAATGCCATAGGCCTCGTTGTGCAAGCCTGGCCACAGCGCGATCATGGTGGGGCGCGATGTCTCCAAATCCATGTGAATCGCTGCTGTAACGGTCCATTTGCCGTCTCGAAGCGTTTTTTGTACTTGTGGCATGATTTGTTGGGCGACGAGCAAATCGTGCCAACCCCAATCACGCTCCAATGCTTCTTTCAGGCGATCAAGATCGCCCAATGGCTTGTGCATGTCAGGTTCTTCAACCTCGACATAGCAAAGCTGAATGGCCGGGTTGCGCTCAAACACGCGGGTGTCAGCTGCCTTGCGTACGACTTGCGCGTTGACTTGAACGTCCAACGGAATGTCGACAACCAGATCACCTTCAACAGTGGCAGAGCAGGAAAGGCGTCTGCCTTTTTTCAGGTCACGTTTCTCGGCATAGCGCTGTTCCTTGGCGCCGAAGGCAGAGATGTTTTCTTGTTTGGATTCAATGCCATGCTTGGCAAAGCTACCAGATTGAATCTCCACCTGGCATCGACCGCATATACCCCGGCCGCCGCACACCGATTCAACATAGACACCTAGTTCTCGGGCCGCTTCGATCAAATGCGTACCCTTGGCGAATCTGCCGCGCTTGCCGGAGGGTGTGAAGACGACGAGGTGGTCAGTCATTCGGATCTATCATGCGACACGCGCTGATCGTCCGCCGCGCCGTCCACCGGCGCGTCCACCGCGTGTTTGTGTGCCCGTTGAAGCCTGGTTGAACTTGATCCATTCCGCTCCGCCATCATCGTGATTGAGCAGGAAATTCGCAGCGCGAATGGCTTCCATCTCCTTGCCGGCCCGGGGCTTGGTCGAACCCAAACCGAAGAGTTGAACGAAAACCTCGTCATCCATGTCGGGTGGCAGCACAATGCCGGCAGCCTCGACGGCTGCTTTCTTTTCGGCAATTTTTTTCGGACCGACGGGCAGGGCAATCGGATTCATGATCGCGCTTGTCATGCCTGCGGCAAAGGCCATGGGCAAAAACGCGTTGTTGATGCCGTGGCGATTGGGCAAGCCGAAGGAAATGTTGGAAGCACCGCAGGTGGTGTTTACCCCAAGTTCCTTGCGCAATCGGCGCACCAGCGTGAATACTTGATGGCCTGCGGTTGCCATTGCACCAATAGGCATCACCAAGGGATCAACGACGATGTCGTGCGCGGGAATGCCGAAGTCTGCTGCCCGTTCGACGATCTTTTTGGCGACTTCAAACCGAACATCTGGGTCTTCCGAAATCCCTGTGTCATCATTTGAAATGGCAACGACCGGGACATCATATTGCTTGACCAGCGGCAGAACGACTTCCAAGCGCTCTTCTTCGCCGGTTACAGAATTGAGCAGAGGCCGCCCGTTGGCAGCTTTCAATCCTGCTTCCAGAGCACCAGGTACAGATGAATCGATGCAAAGTGGGCAATCAGTGACGGCCTGCACTGTTTCAATAAGCTTCGGCATTAACATCGGTTCAACGAAATTATTGTCGGCGTAGCGCGGATCTTCAGCCATCTTGTTGGAAAACACGGCGCCGGAATTGATGTCCAACACCGTTGCTCCGGCGGCGACCTGCGCCGTGGCATCGGATGCGACGCGCGAAAAATCGTCGTTTTCGAGCTCCTGGTTCAGAACTTTCCGGCCCGTCGGATTGATGCGTTCACCAATCACACAGAAGGGCTGATCAAAGCCGATGATGATTTCTTTGGTGGCAGAAGCGACAACAGTGCGTGTCATGGAGTGATCAACCCTTGGTGTTTGAGTTCGAAATCGTAGAAGGATATAAAGATGTCTTTATATCCCATGTTCCACGTTGTGCAAGCCATTCTGCGGAATTTTTCACGCCACCAAATGGAAATACGTGGATCTGAGCGATGCCACCGTTAGGGTTCTCGGCCCATGCTCTCTCAATTGGCCCAACCACACCTTCAGGGGAATGTTTGGTCGCCAAAGTCGCGATGGATCGCGTATTGCGTTTGAAGAAGCTCAGCGAATTGCCAACTCCGCACATCGCTGCATATTTGACCAGGGTGGTGATTTTGGCTGGCCCTGCAACACCCAGATGGACGGGCATGTCGATGCCGGAATCGCGCAGTTTCAGAGCCCAATTGGCAAAGGAAGTGCCATCAAAGCCAAATTGCGTCACAATCCGCATTTTTGCACCGGTGCGTTCACCAAATTGTTTTTTGAGACGCAAAGCATGCATCGCAACATCATCATTGAAATCCGGTGATCCCTCCGGATGACCCGCAATGCCGATAT
>JAHEJF010000499.1 GCA_024639025.1 Ahrensia sp.
CGCGACATCGGGCATGAGTGCGAAGGCCCGGGGCTCATTGGGCTTGTATTCAATGGCGATATCGATGGATGGGTTGTGCTTGACCACCGCGTCCATGGCTTCGATTGTGTTGTCCCACATCGCGCCATAATCGCCCTGGAACGAGTAATCAAATCCATCCTGACCCATCCAAAGGGTCATCAGATCGCCACCCATTTCGGCCAGTGCGTCCAAGCCTTTTTTGGTGACATCGATCGCCGACTGCCGCACCGCTTTGTCCGGGTGCGTAAAGGCCCCCAGTTTGAATCCTGGATCGGTATAATAGCGCATGGCAAGGCCGTTGAGTGCTATTCCCATCGTGTTCATGGCCGTTTTCAATTCACTGGGTGTGTGAGCTTCAAAATGATCCGGATAGTTCAAGTCTGCCGCGTTGAGCCCTGCGCTGGCTGCCCGCTCCAATACGTCGATAGTCGTTATCTGGTTCTTGCCAGGCCAATAGGTGTCAGCGCCGATCTTGAAGGCATTCAGTCGAGCAGCAAACAATTGGGGGGATGCCATCATTTTCTCCGTTCCGGCGTCGAGGAAGTACCAACATACGGATTAGTTGCACTAACGGAAAGCCGGATGATCAATCAATTTCAGGCTTCACGCCCTCAATGGCATTTGCCTGATAGCAGGCCTCGACAAGCGCCATCGTTTCAAACGCATCATCGACTGCAGAAACCAACCGGTCGTCCTCTCCGGCGTCATAACGCTGCACATTGCTCATCGTGCCGATGAAAGCATCGGGGAACCACGTACCGTTGAGTGGCAGTGACTGCCAATCTCCATCATTGGGACAGAACAAAAACTCATCCGGCTCACCATTTGGATAGTCGTAAAGTACGCCCAACTTGATCAGCATGCATCCCTTCGTGCCTTCGAGCCGGAATCGCGCAATTTGGTGGTCTTTTCCACCGCGATGATTGTGGTTGATATTCATGAGCACGCGCAAATCGCTTCCATAATCCAGAATGGCCGATGTTCTGGTCTGTGCGTAGTCTGACGATCGCGGATCTCCCATCGTCCGGCAGAACACGCTGTGCGGATTGCCGGCTAATGAACGGATAAAATCCAAATAGTGGATCGAATGAACAGAAATCTCGACCCGATCCATTCCGATCAGAAAAGGGAACAAATGCCAAGGCGTAAAAATGTTCACCAGAACGTCAATTTCCAACAGTTCGCCCAGATGCCTCTTTTTGATCAAATCGGCAGCCGCCAATGCCATCGGGCTAAATCGTAGTTGAAAGTTCACGGCAGCTTTGAGATCTCGCTCGGAGGCCAGCGATCGAATGTGCTTTGCATCAACAAGATTGGTGCCCATGGGTTTCTGGATCAGGACTGCCGCACCCATGGGGAGTTTTGCTAAAATCTCTTCTATCGCTGAGGGAGGTGTGGCCAGATCATAAACTACGTCGGTCCCGCAGGCATCAATCAAATTATCAAGGTTTTCATAAACCGCCTCTATGTCCCAATCCCTTGCGACTTCCTGCGATTTATCGGTGTCTGGATCGAATATGCCCCGAACAGAAAAGCCAGCTTTCTTGTAGGCGGGCAGATGGGCATCGCGGACAATGCCGCCTGCCCCCAAAAGGACGATTGGTTTTGGATTGGCGGGACGCGGCCAGCATTGTTGCAGATCGAACTGCTCAAATGTACTCATTTGTTCAGACTTTGCTTCCTGTTCCCGCGGTCCTATAATTATTTCTCAATTCTTCAAGATCGCAAGCCTGTGAAGGGGAAAACATGATCGAGTTGCTCGATACACACCAGCATCTCCTGTACAGGGACAAGTTGAGATACGATTGGGCAGATGCGCTGCCGGCATTGTCCAACCGGGATTTCACAATCGCTGATTACCAACAGCTCACTGCCGATCGCGCCGTCAAGGCCAGCATCTTCATGGAAGTGGATGCCGATGACTATAAGGCCGAAACGCGATTTGTAAGCGAACTCGCACAAAATCCCGACAGCAGGATCAGAGGCCTTATTTCCAGTTGCCGTCCCGAAGATGACGCAGGATTCGATTCCTGGCTGGAAGAGTGCGCCGCTCTGCCGGTTGTGGGCTTTCGGCGGATATTGCATGAGGCGCCAGATGCGTTGAGCACTACGGACAGATTCAGAAACAATATTCGGAAAATTGGCCGGCAAGATAAGGTCTTTGACATGGTATTTCGCGCCGACCAACTGGCAATTGCACATGATCTGGCCACCAGTTGCGATGAGATGGTGCTTGTGCTTGACCATTGTGGTGCCCCTGACATCGCCAACGGCGATTTTGAAGACTGGAAACAAGCCGTCAGCCGCATCGCGCGCCTGTCACATGTCAATGGCAAACTGTCCGGCGTTCTTGCTTATTGCGAGGAAGGGTCGGCCAATCTTCAAACCATCAAACCCTATATCGACCACATGATTGAAAGCTTCGGGCCCCAACGATTGGTGTGGGGGAGCGA
>JAHEJF010000500.1 GCA_024639025.1 Ahrensia sp.
ACCGTAAGTGCACATTATATTCGCCAATCGCAGGCTGGGGGAGATTGTCAATGATGCCGGTAAACTGCCTGATATGGAAATGCCTGGAGATTCCCATTATGCGCCCATGGTGCAGCGGGTGGTTGACGCGCATTGCACCTGAATGCAGCCTACGGATCGATGATATTTCGACCTATAAGTCAAAGCAGGCCTTGCATCATTATTATCGATTTCATTTATCTGTCACATAACGCGACCATATCCGGTGGGGGAGCAGGAAAATCAGGAATTTTGGGTGGTGGCATAAGCATGGTTGCCTACCTGCTTGACGACACAAATCATGCGCTGACAAGGAGATGTCATGTTTAAGAAACTTGCTGGTGGACTTTTGGCGGGGGTTGCAATCGGGGTAATGTCAATTTCGGCGGCTATGGCCGGGGAACTGACTGTCTACACCGCAATCGAAGCGGAAGATCTCAAGAAATATGCCGATGCATTCAATGCTGATCATCCTGATATCAAGATCAACTGGGTGCGCGATTCAACCGGTGTCGTGACGGCAAAACTGCTGGCGGAAAAAAACAACCCGCAGGCCGATGTGGTCTGGGGACTGGCGGCGACATCGCTGCTGCTGCTCAAATCCGAAGGCATGCTGGAAGCATACGCCCCAAAAGGCGTTGAGAACCTCGATCCGAAATTTGTCGACAAGAGCACGCCACCGACCTGGACCGGCATGGACGCCTGGGTCGCAGCGGTCTGCTTCAACACCGTTGAAGGCGGCAAGCTTGGATTGACCGCACCGAAGACCTGGAAAGACCTGACCAAGGCGGAATACCAGGGCCATGTTGTCATGCCGAACCCGAATTCGTCCGGTACAGGCTTCCTGGATGTTTCCAGCTGGCTGCAGATGTTCGGCGAAAAAGATGGCTGGGCCTTCATGGACGGCCTGCATGCCAATATTGCCGCTTACACCCATTCCGGCTCCAAGCCGTGCAAAATGGCTGCTGCCGGTGAAATTCCGATCGGTGTGTCCTTCGCCTTCCGCGGTGCCAAGTCAAAGGCAGCCGGCGCGCCGATAGAAATCATCGTGCCGGAAGAAGGTGTCGGCTGGGACATGGAGGCAACGGCAATTGTTGCCGGTACCGACAACCTGGATGATGCCAAGACGCTGGCTGACTGGACCATCACCAAGAAAGCCAACGAAATGTACAACTCCGGTTATGCGGTGGTTGCATATCCCGGCGTTGCCAAGCCTGTCGAACACTTCCCGACCAACCTGCTGGAGAAGATGATCGACAATGACTTTGAATTTGCCGCCAACAACCGCAAGGCAATTCTGGACGAGTGGCAGAAACGCTACGATTCCAAGTCAGAGCCGAAGGGCTAACAAGTAAACTGCATACGAGGCACCGGTTCATCGCCGGTGCCTCTTGACTATGGTATTGTGGCATCACACGGGTGTCGCGAAATGGCGGCTGTTCGGGGAAGCGACATGGGGCAGGCAAGTACAACGAAAACCTACCTGAAGATCGAAAATATCTGGAAGGCGTTTGGAGATTTCTTCGCGCTGAAGGACATCTCGCTTGAAGTCAACCGCGGCGAGTTCGTGTGCTTCCTCGGCCCATCGGGTTGCGGCAAGACAACCCTGCTCAGAGCCATTGCCGGACTGGATATCCAGACCACCGGGGCAGTGTTTCAGGACGGCATGGACATATCCGCCCTGCCGCCGTCGGAACGTGATTTTGGCATTGTGTTCCAGTCCTATGCCCTGTTTCCCAACCTGACGGTGGAAAAGAACATTGCCTTCGGGCTGGAGAATTCCGGCATTGCCAGGCCGGACATCGACAAGCGCGTGGCGGAGCTGCTGGCGCTGGTCGGTCTGCCGGAGCAGGCCAAGAAGTATCCTGCGCAGTTGTCCGGCGGCCAGCAGCAGCGCATTGCACTGGCACGCGCCATTGCCATGTCGCCGGGTCTTTTGTTGCTGGACGAACCGTTATCGGCGCTGGATGCCAAGGTGCGGGTGCACCTGCGCCACGAAGTCAAGGATTTGCAGCGCAAGCTGGGTGTGACCACGATCATGGTGACCCATGATCAGGAAGAAGCGCTGGCCATGGCTGACCGGATCGTGGTGATGAACCATGGCGGCATAGAACAGGTAGGGACACCGACTGATGTCTACCGCGAACCGGTGTCTCTGTTTGTGGCGGACTTTATCGGCGAGACAAACCAGCTTGAGGGCGTGGCGGACGATAAGGGCGAAGGCGTCAAAATCGGCAAGCGCAGGTTTGCCAGCGCGGGCCACATCAACGCCGACGGTCTGGATGTGATTGCAGTCATCCGGCCGGAAGACATTATCCCGCATGGCGACGGCGCCCGCTCGCCGGGTGCTGAGGACAAGATCAGCGAGCCGGGCAATACGGTTGAAACCACCGTCGATGAAATGGAGTTCCTCGGCTCGTTCTGGCGCACCAGGCTGAGCAGCGCCGATCTGGG
>JAHEJF010000045.1 GCA_024639025.1 Ahrensia sp.
TGACACCATCAACATCGAGCCACCGCTTCCGGCAGTGATGTTTTCGTAGTCAAGGTCAACGCCGATCACCGCATCTGCACCAAGGCTGAGTGCCTCCTGTTCCATTTCTGAAATCGCGATATCCCTGGCTTCTGATAGTGCCTTTTCGTAGGAGCCCGAGCGACCGCCAACAATGTCACGGATACTTGCAAAGATGTCTCTGAAGATATTCGTACCCAGTATGGCTTCACCGGTCACCACGCCCTTATACTCGGCAACCGGGCGGTTTTCGACTGAATGGGTTGTCGATATGATCATTGATTTCTCGCTCTGCTAATTTTGAGGTATCCCATCCGCCCGGACACCGCTCTATCGCGGTAGCACGGACGACCCCATCAAGTATTCATCCACCGCACGCGCTGCCTGGCGACCTTCGCGAATGGCCCAGACCACAAGTGACTGACCCCGGCGCATATCTCCTGCAGTCCACACCTTTTCGTGGCTCGTCTTGTACGCATTGGTGTCTGCCAGCACATTTTGTCTGTTGTCGAGTTCGACACCCAGATCACTCAACATCCCTTCAGTGACCGGCGATACAAAACCCATGGCAAGCAAAACGAGGTCGGCCTTGAGCTCAAATTCTGTCCCTTTGATGGGTTGGAATTTTTCATCCACATTGATGCAATGGAGCTTTTTGACGTGTCCGTCGCTGCCCTCAAAATGCTGGGTCATGACCGAGAATTCGCGCTCTGCTCCCTCTTCCTGCGAGGAAGAAGTGCGCATCTTCAATGGCCAATTGGGCCAGGTAAGAAGCTTGTCTTCTTTCTCTGGTGGCGTGGGCATGATCTCAAGCTGCGTCACAGACAACGCGCCCTGCCGAATGGAAGTCCCGATACAGTCAGAGCCGGTATCTCCACCGCCAATAACTACGACGTGTTTTCCGCCCGCCAGAATTGGCTCCGCGTCTGCAAGCTCTTCACCGCTGACGCGACGGTTCTGCTGCGGTAGAAACTCCATGGCGAAATGGACGCCCTGCAGATCGCGTCCTTCAATGGGAAGATCGCGCGGCTTTTCAGCACCGCCTGAGAGCACCACAGCATCATATTGGTCTACGATCTCATCAATCGCGATGTCATGACCCACATGTACTCCTGTGTGCAATACCACGCCCTCAGCTTCCATTTGCACGGCACGTCGATCGATGTGGCTCTTTGCCATTTTAAAATCGGGAATGCCATAGCGCAGCAGACCACCGATTTTGTTATTCTTCTCGTAAAGATGCACATCATGACCGGCACGCGCCAGCTGCTGCGCAGCGGCCATCCCGGCAGGGCCGGAACCGATAATGGCGACAGATTTGCCGGTTTTTCTTTCGGCAATTTGCGGCGTGATCCAGCCATTTTCCCACGCCTTGTCAACAATCGCACACTCTATGGATTTGATTGTGACCGGGCTGTCGATAATGTTCAGCGTACAAGACGCTTCGCACGGCGCTGGACAAATACGGCCGGTGAACTCGGGGAAGTTATTGGTTGAATGCAAATTGAGTGATGCCTGCTCCCATTCACCGCGGTAAACCAGATCATTCCAATCGGGAATCTGGTTGTTGACAGGACATCCCTTCAGGCCTTTGACATCGTGGCAGAACGGAATACCGCAATCCATGCAACGGCTGGCCTGGTCGCGCAGATTGGTTTCTGGCAGGGGAATAACAAACTCGTCGAAGTTGCGGATTCTGTCTGACGCCGGACGGTACTTCCTGTCCTGGCGGTCAATCTCCAAAAAACCGGTAACTTTACCCATATTCGATTCTCCTCGGTCCGACCTCTTGCCTCAGCGGGCTTCCGCAGCAATGCCAGTCGCAATCATCATATTTCTTATTCAGCAGCAACGCCGGCGGCGTTTTGTGCAGCTTCGATTTCTGCAAGTGCCCGGCGATACTCTGTGGGCATGACCTTGACGAATTTGGGTCGATAGTCTTCCCAATTTTCCAAGATTTCAGCCGCGCGTTCAGAGCCGGTATATTGCTGGTGATTTACAATCAACTGACGCAGACGCTCATCATCGTGGCGGGTCATGTCAGAAGAAACATCAACCCGTCCGTGATGCTCAATATTGCCGCCAATATGATGCTCTGATTCCATCAGATCATCCTCTTCAGGAACGGGCTCCAACTCGACCATTGCAAGGTTGCAGCGATTGGCAAAGGTGCCGTCTTCGTCCAGCACATACGCAATGCCGCCCGACATACCGGCTGCAAAATTTCTGCCAGTCTGTCCAAGCACGGCGACAACGCCTCCAGTCATATACTCGCAACCATGGTCGCCGACGCCTTCCACCACCGCAATGGCACCAGAATTGCGCACGGCAAAGCGCTCGCCCGCGACGCCGCGGAAGTAGCACTCTCCTTCAATTGCGCCATAAAGAACCGTGTTGCCGGCGATAATGGAACGGGTCGCTTCAATCTGTGTCGCCTCTTTGGGCGGATAGACAATCAGTTTTCCTCCCGAAAGGCCCTTGCCGACATAGTCATTGGCTTCGCCTTCAACTTCGAGCGTCACGCCACGAGCCAGCCAGGCACCGAAAGCCTGGCCGGTGGTGCCTTTGAGCTTGATGTGGATGGTGTCATCGGGAAGACCCGCATGCCCGTACTTCTTGGCGATTTCGCCAGAAAGCATGGCACCCGCAGATCGGTTGACATTGCTTATCTCGAGATCGAGCTGAACCTTCTCACCGTTTTCCAGTGCCGGCTTGGCCAGTTCGATGAATTTGCGATCCAATATGTCGGTAATGTGATGGACCTGATCCTCACAATTGTAGATCGGGACATCGTCTCCCATCTTTGGATCGTAGAACAGGCCGCTGAAATCCAGACCTCTGGCCTTCCAGTGATCGATGGCCCGTTGCCGATCCAGAACATTGAGTTGACCAATCATTTCATTGAAGGTGGCAAAGCCGAGCTCCGCCATGAGTTCGCGCACCTCTTCGGCAACAAAGAAGAAGTAATTGATGACGTGCTCCGGCTGACCGGTAAACCGCTTGCGCAATACCGGATCCTGGGTCGCAACACCGACGGGGCAAGTGTTGAGATGACATTTGCGCATCATGATACAGCCAGACGCAACCAGAGGCGCAGTGGCGAATCCAAACTCGTCCGCGCCCAGCAATGCGCCGATGACCACGTCGCGGCCGGTACGAAGTCCACCGTCAACTTGTACAGCAATGCGCGAGCGCAGTTTATTTTTCAGCAGCGTCTGGTGGGTTTCAGCAAGACCCATCTCCCAGGGAGAGCCTGCATGTTTGATGGAAGTCAGCGGGCTCGCGCCGGTTCCCCCTTCCATGCCCGAGATTGTGACATGGTCTGCACGTGCTTTGGCAACACCCGCCGCAACGGTTCCAACGCCCACTTCGGAAACCAGCTTGACCGATATATCGGCGGCCGGATTGACGTTTTTCAGATCATAGATCAGCTGAGCGAGATCTTCGATTGAATAGATATCATGGTGGGGTGGTGGCGAAATCAAACCGACCCCTTGAGTTGAATGGCGAACCTTGGCGATCACGGCATCCACTTTGTGACCGGGCAATTGTCCGCCCTCACCGGGCTTTGCACCCTGTGCCATCTTGATCTGGATCATGTCGGAATTGGCCAGGTATTCTGTTGTCACTCCAAATCGGCCCGAAGCAACCTGTTTGATCGCCGACCGCTTGCTATCCCCATTTTTAAGCGGCGTGAAACGCTCAACCTCTTCACCCCCTTCGCCCGTATTGGATTTTCCTCCAATCCGGTTCATGGCGATGGCAAGGTTCTCATGCGCCTCGGCCGAGATGGAACCATAAGACATGGCGCCAGTGGCAAAACGCTTGACGATCTCTGCAGCCGGTTCCACTTGATCAATGTCGATTGGCTTGCGACCGGTCTCCGAAGCTGGGCGCAGCCGGAACAATCCGCGTATTGTCAGCAGTCGTTCCTGCTGCTCATTGATCGATTTTGCAAAATCGCGATATCTGTCCTGGCTGTTGCTGCGCACAGCATGTTGCAAATTGGTGACTTCGTCAGATGTCCAGGCATGGATCTCGCCGCGCTGACGCAATGCGTAATCACCGCCCACATCCAGTGCATGACGCAATACTGGGACATCGCCATAAGCTGCGCGATGGCGTTCGAAGGTTTCCTTTGCAATTTCTGCAAGGCCAATACCTTCGATCGTGGTTGCTGTGCCTTTGAAATACTCATCGACAAACGCGCTCGACAGTCCGATGGCGTCAAAAATCTGCGCGCCGCAATAGGACTGGTAGGTGGAAATGCCCATCTTTGACATGACCTTGAGCAGCCCTTTGTCAATCGACTTTATGTAGCGCTGAATGACTTCGTCTTCATCAACTTCTGCAGGGAACAGCTTTTTTGCATGCATCTCGGCGATGGTTTCAAAAGCCAGATAGGGATTGATGGCCTCTGCGCCATATCCGGCCAATGCAGCAAAATGCTGGACTTCCCGAGGCTCTGCCGATTCAACCACCAGGCCAACCGATGTACGCAATCCCTTGCCGATCAGGTAGTGATGCACCGCTGCCGTTGCGAGCAATGCAGGCACTGCCACCCGGTTGGGACCAAACTGTCGATCCGAGAGAATGATAATGTTGTCGCCGCCCAGAACAGCCTTCTCGGCATTGGCGCACAGTCGGTCGAGGCAGTCTTTCATGCCCTCTGGACCACGCTGCACACCAAATGTGATGTCCAAAACGCGTGAAACAAACTGGTTATCGCCTATATCGCTGATATCGCGGATTTTTTGCAGATCCGAATTACGCAATATCGGTTGTCGCACTTCCAGTCGCTTTTCAGCGGACTGGTGCGCATGATCGAATAGGTTGGGCCGTGGACCGATGAAAGAAATCAGGCTCATCACTGATTCCTCGCGGATCGGATCAATCGGCGGATTGGTGACCTGTGCAAAATTCTGCTTGAAATATGTATACAGCAGCTTTGCCTTGTTCGACATGGCTGAGATCGGCGTATCGGTACCCATGGAGCCAAGGGCTTCCTGGCCGGTTGTAGCCATGGGTGTAAGCAGGATTTTGATATCTTCCTGCGTATAGCCAAATGCCTGCTGGCCATCGAGCAGATCATCGCCGGTATATTTGCGAAGCGAAGATTTTTTGCCCTTCAGATCTTCGAGAACAATCTGCGTCTCATTCAGCCACTGATCGTAAGGCATGGCCGATGCCAGCTCTTTCTTGATCTCCTCATCTGAGACGATCTTGCCTTTCTCCAGGTCAATCAGCAGCATCTTTCCGGGCTGAAGGCGCCACTTGGTGACGACTTTGCTTTCATCAAAAGGCAATGTGCCCGCTTCAGAGGCAAGCACCACCGTGTCATCGTCGAGCACGAAGTAGCGCGCTGGACGCAGGCCGTTTCTGTCTAGCGTCGCACCAATTTGCCGGCCATCGGTGAATGCCACGGCTGCGGGTCCATCCCATGGCTCCATCATGGCAGCGTGATACTCGTAAAACGCCCGGCGTTCTTCATCCATGAGCGGATTGCCTGCCCACGCTTCTGGAATCAACATCATCATCGCGTGGGATAGCGAGTAACCGCCCTGATAGAGCAGTTCTAAAGCATTGTCGAAACAGGCAGTGTCCGACTGGCCAGGCGCTGATATTGGCCACAGCTTTTTGATGTCATCACCAAATTCAGGTGATGCAAGTGTCGCCTGGCGCGCAGCCATCCAATTGTTGTTGCCACGCACGGTGTTGATCTCACCATTATGCGCAACCATGCGATAAGGGTGGGCGAGTTTCCAAGACGGGAATGTGTTGGTTGAAAAGCGCTGGTGTACCAATGCAAGAGCTGATTGAAAGCGCTCATCTCTCAAATCCGCATAATAGGGTCCCAACTGATCCGCCAGGAACATGCCCTTGTAGATCACCGTACGGGCAGACATCGAGACCGCATAAAAACCAGTATGCTTTGTCGCGTCGGCTGAGATTGTATTCGTGATGACGCGTCGCAATACGAAAAGTCTGCGCTCATATTCATCGTCTTCCAGTCCGTCCGGCCGCGCAAAGAAGCATTGCATGTGACCGGGTTCCGACGCCATGATTTCAGGATCTTGCGACAACATGGAGTTGTCGACGGGAACCGAACGCCAGCCGATGACGGGCTGGTTTTCCGCTTCAGCGGCGCGTTCAATAATAGCTTTGACGGCGTCAACGGCAGCCGAATCCTGGGGCATGAAAAAATATCCCAGCCCGTACTGACCCTCAGACGGCAGTGCAAAGCCCAGTTTTTTGCACTCATCGCTGAAAAATCCGTGCGGAATTTGCACAAGCATGCCAGCGCCATCACCCATCAGGGGGTCTGCACCTGTGGCGCCGCGATGCTCAAGATTTTCAAGAATCCGAAGGCCATCTTCGATGATTTTGTGAGACTTCTCGCCTTTCATATTGGCGACAAAGCCCAGACCACACGCATCATGTTCATTGCGTGGATCATACAAACCCTGTTTGGCCGGCAGGCCAGAGCTGTCTTTGCCGAGTTTGACCTGTTTCGCCGTGTCATTGGCTCCACCCAGATGGTGTTCCGTTGCGTCAAAAGATGGCGTCACTTTCGTCATCATAGTCCTCCGGCATCAAACCAAGCCGCCCAAGGGCAGCTACAAACTCATTGCGGCCTATAAACATCACATCGACGCATAAATCCATGCGGCCAAGCCACGTTTTCAAACTTCGGCGATAATCAGGCCCGTCACCGAAAAACATTCGGCAGCGCGATCTTACTCGTCGCCTTGTTGAATTTTGCACCCGATATATCAGGCAAGAAAGCGCGCAGCCAACCGCAATTGGCCGCGCTATATCTCATAATAGGACAGCAATACTGCCCTATTTTATGGCAGACTTCCGTCCAATTCACAAGGCGCGAAGCCAAAATTCTCGACAATTTTGCTGGCTGATCCTAAGAAAACATCAGATATTTCGTCTTCCAGCCGACCCGACTCCACACAATCCCCGCACATAAAGGAAACTCTCCATCATGTTTTTCGCATCCGACAATTGGGCTGGCGCGCATCCAAATATCTGCAAGGCGCTCACCAAACACAGCGCGGGTTTCTCTCCCGCCTATGGCACCGATGCTTTGGCAGACAGGGTCAAAGCGCGGTTTGATGAGATTTTCGAGCGCGAAACCGCGGTCTTTTTTACATCAACAGGCACAGCAGCGAACGCGCTTGCATTGGCCAACTACAATGTGCCCGGTGCAGTCGCATTCTGCCATCGCGAAGCTCATCTGCGGGAAGATGAATGCGGGGCACCAGAGTTTTTGGCGCCCGGATCACGCCTGCGAATTGTTGACGGACCTGACGGCAAGATGTCTGCCAAAAATCTTGAGGTCGAAATCAACAATGTGCTGGACTTTGGCATATCAGGCGGCAAGCCCGCATTCGTTTCTATTACCCAGGCAACTGAAGCAGGCACCATACACACGCTTGAAGAGATCGATGCTCTTGCGAAAGTTGCGCGCCGCCATGAACTTCCTGTCCATATGGACGGCGCCCGGTTTGCCAATGCGCTCGTGGCATTGAGATGTTCACCTGCAGAAATGACATGGAAAAACGGTATCGACGTTGTTTCGTTTGGCGGAACCAAGAATGGTTGTTGGTGCGCCGAGGCACTTGTCTTCATGAATCCGAAACATGCCGAGCAGTTTGCATTCCTGCACAAACGCAGCGGTCAGGTGATCTCAAAAGCACGCTTCATCGCAGCCCAGTTTGAAGCTTACTTCGAGGACAATCTTTGGCTTGAACTGGCTTCCCATGCCAATGATATGGCCGCGCTACTTGAAAATACCATCAATGCCAGCAACCAGCTCCAAATGGCATGGCAACGGCAGGTTAATGAGGTTTTTGTGATTGCCGACCGGCTGGACTTTGAAAAAATGCAAGCAGCGGGCGCAAAATTATATGACTGGCCGACACCATATGGACTGGAAAACCACGTCGCTGACAACAAAGTCATCATGCGGCTTGTCACAAGTTTTGCCACAACCCCCGAGGAAATAAAGGCTTTTGCGCACCTCACAGAATAGTTTCAACTCTACGGAACAAGTGATCTCACATTTTCTTGAGTTTAATGTGTGCGATCCTCGCAGATGCTTGTTTTGCCATTGAGCGCTGGTTTTGAAAGTCTGCTTGAAGGTCGAAGCAGTCGCACGACCCATACAATCCAATCTTAGGGAGTTACCAATGTCCAAAGTTATCAAATCAACTGCTTCTGCAGCTGTTGTTGCATCTGCTGTTGCAGCCGCTGTTGCTGGCGTAAACTTGGCCGGCGTTACAGACGCACAAGCTGCAAACGAGAAGTGCTACGGTGTTTCACTTGCAGGCCAGAACGACTGTGCAGCTGGCCCAGGCACAACATGCCAAGGTACGTCCACAGTTGACTACCAAGGCAACGCTTGGAAGTTTGTTGAGGCAGGCACATGCGAAAGCATGTCAGTTGCTGATGGTAAAATGGGCTCACTTGAGCCACTGGATCGCGACCTGCCGGCATAAGCAGGCCGCACCTTCTTGTTGCAAGCTGGAGAACCACAAATGATTTCCCGTCCCCTCCGAAGTCATGGTGAATTGGCATCAGTTGCATCGTCTGATGCTAACTCCAAGTTTGCAACAAGACCATGTGATCTGACACCGACCTCTGCCGGTGTCGGCTTCAAACACGACCATGTCAATGCGATATTGGAAAATGCTGGCGACGTCAGCTTTCTTGAAGTGCACGCAGAGAATTACATGGGCGACGGCGGACATCCCCACCGTATCCTTGAGCGTGTCAGACAGGATTTTCCAATTTCGCTGCATGGCGTTTGCATGTCGATCGGTGGACCAAATCCGATCAGCGAAGATCATCTGAGCCGTTTCAAGGCTTTGGTGGATCGCTATCAGCCGGCCATGGTGTCTGAGCATCTGGCGTGGTCCACCCATGACGATATCTTCATGAACGATTTGCTGCCGCTCCCCTACACCGAGCAAACACTTGAACATGTGTGCAGCCATGTCGGCCATATGCAGGATGTGATCGGCCGCCAAATATTTCTCGAAAACCCGGCCACCTATGTATTGTTCGAAGATTCGA
>JAHEJF010000501.1 GCA_024639025.1 Ahrensia sp.
GGCCGCCACATCATCATCAATTAAATAGTGGATTTCGTCGGGCGCAAGCGCTCTTATCTTGGTGAAGAGTTCGGCATTGAGCTGTCTGAGCACGAGCAGCCTGGACTTGTTGCCGGGCACAAAAAACGCATTAGGCGTGACACGCCAGATCGGAAAGTTGTTGTCGCCCATCGCACCGATCAGGTCATCCATGCAACCGGAAAAGTACAATGTCGTCGTGGGGCGTTCGGCCTTGTCCTTGATATTGCCACCAAGCATGGGCGGCAACAACCGGGCGGCTTGGTTTTTCAGTGAACGAATGGGTGCTGCTCCATCAAATGCAATTGCTGCCGATACGCGTTCGATACCCAGCCATATATGCGTCTTACGTTTGGTCATGGCAACAGGCTACAATGAGCTGAACTAAGCTTTGTTGGCAATTTTGGTGCTGCGTGATGAGACATGCTTGTGTTGCCTTGCTCAGCGCATTAGAAGGCGAGACAAGACCTGATCAATTTATGCTAGGTACCCCTATGGCAATCTCAGATATTCGCTTGCATGCCAATGACCTGTCCGATGAAGCGCTCGCGCTTTACACCGGTGATGTCGCCATTGATACCGAGACATTGGGGCTCAATCCCCATCGCGATCGGCTCTGCGTCGTCCAACTGTCGCCGGGTGATGGCTCCGCCGATGTCGTGCAGATCGCCAAAGGCCAGAAGAAGGCGCCCAACATTATCTCGCTGTTGCGCGACCGCAAGAAGACGAAGATCTTCCATTTTGGCCGATTTGATATTGCTGTGCTCGAGCATGCTTTTGGGGTGCAGGCCAATCCGGTGTTTTGCACCAAGATTGCCTCCAAGCTGACCCGTACCTATACTGATCGCCACGGCTTGAAAAACCTGACCAGTGAAATGCTGGGCATTGATTTGTCCAAGCAACAACAATCCTCCGATTGGGCTGCAGCAAAGCTCTCCCAAGCACAGCTTGAATATGCCGCCAGCGATGTGGTCTACCTGCATCAATTGATGGAGGCGATGAACCAGCGCCTTGAGCGCGACGGCCGTACAAAACAGGCCAAGGCCTGTTTCGACTTCCTGCCGACACGCGCAAAGCTCGACCTGATGGGCTGGCCGGATCACGATATTTTCTCGCACGCATGATGTTCGACAATCCGCTGATCATTTTCGACTGTGATGGCGTGCTCATCGACAGCGAGGCCATCTACCTCGAAGAAGAGTTCAACTTTCTCAACGCCCGCAATGTTCATGTCGACAAGGTCTGGTATATGCGCGAGTTCATGGCGCTGGCCGATGAGAAATGGCGGGCAAAATTCTCTGGTCTGATCGAGCAGAACGGCGGCACAACGCTCAGCGATGCCGAATTTGACGCGATGAAGGACATCGTCCGCACGCGGATTCGCAACGAGGTGCAACCGGTCGTCGGCGTCGTTGCCATGCTGGATGCGCTCACCGCACCACGCTGTGTGGCTTCGACTACGTCCATGCGGTTTCTGCCCGGCAAGCTTGAGCGCACCGGCCTTGCGTCGCATTTTGGCAATGGTGTTTTTTCCGGCGATATGGTTGCCCATGGCAAGCCGGCGCCGGATCTCTTCCTGCATGCGGCGCGCCAGATGGGCGGCGAAACGGGCAATGCGATCGTGGTTGAAGACAGTGCCAACGGTGTGAAGGCGGGCAAGTCGGCGGGTATGTTCACCATCGGCTTTCTGGGCGGCTCGCATTGTTTTGACGGCCATGGCGATACCTTGACCGACGCCGGTGCGGATTTGATTTTGTCCTCGCATGCTAATCTTGCCGACTGGCTTGGCAGCAATACCAATGCCATGACTTGATACAGCTGTACGGAAAGCAGGCGTGCGTCCACGGTCCCGCCGGTACGGCAGGTCCAGTCACAATTTTTCGTTCATCGAAGCTATGGCGGAGCCGGGTAAAGTACTTGCCGGGCCAGCAGGTCACATTCAAACAGGATGTCATCCACCGCGCGAGACCTGCGCTTGCGATGACCTGGCGGAAGACCGGGCCTCAGCGGCGCGAGTTTCACTCGATGCGGTTCCACTGTTTCCATCTGCACGCGATAGCGTGCCAACCGCCGTGCCTGTCTGGGCAGATCGGTCAACGCGGCATGCAATGCATCCAGGCGCTTGATCAAACTTGCCGCATTCACTTTCCGATCGGCGTGACTGGCTTGCGATGCAGGTTCGAAATGGACGTCAACCAGACCCGGGACACTGATCCGCGGTGCAATCTTTGCAAAGATACGCGTAGTGCGATGTCCAAATCGCTTGCGCGGATCAACAAGCCGGAATGTTGGCACTTTGCATTTGGAGGTTGGCTGAAAATCCGTGAAATCTGGCAGTGTGGACATTGCCTGTGCTCTCGGTGTGCTCAGGCCCTGAGCTGCGATGATGATCAAGCGCCGAGCGGCTGATTCGGCTGGGCGTAGCAATCGCAACAGAG
>JAHEJF010000502.1 GCA_024639025.1 Ahrensia sp.
CGGGAGCCATTGATATTGGTGCCGGAGAACGTTCTTGGCGTTTCATACCAAATGAACCCTGGTCCACCGCAGAAATACAGGTCATTGCGAACTCCAAATTGGAAGACGTCGCTGCAAATAATTTTCGCGATCTTCTGGACCACGCGGCAAGTAATGACACTGCTGATGCCCCATCAACAGAAATTCCGATAATCCTCGCACACTGCTCGGACTGAGTTTCGGAAGCATTGAGACGGGAAATTGCATGGAGAGTGAAATTGCCAATTGAACCGTCGCATTCTAGTGCGAACGGCCAAAGCGGATGTTCGCGCTACTGCAGCACATGCTCAAGCCATTCGTTCTCAGAAGCGAATGGATTTTGCTATGCAAGCTAATCGTCGATCTCCTGGCCTGTCACAAAGCTGTAAGATTGCTCGACAAGCTGAATGACGATTTCTAACTCTTTCTGCGTGGTGGGCGTGTAGATCATCACAAAACCTTCCCAGCCGCTTCGCTGATCGGCCCATGGGTGTGCAACCGCCCAGCCAGCTGCGATTGCTCCACGTGCCAGTTCGGGTTCCAGCGATGCATGCAGGCTCCCATCGGGATGTAGATGGGCAAATTCTCGGCCACCGACAATCACATCTGGACGCGCGAGCGTCATCTCGTCTTCGATTTGGAATCCTGTCGCTCCGGGAAGCGATATGCGCGTGGCACCGAGGTTGACGCCCGGGAGTTGAGCCACACGACGTAACATCTCGGCCGAGAGCTCTGGCACGGCCTCGACACCGATTTGAATATGGGGGACACCATTTGTTGTAGCAGGAATGGGCGTCTCCCGTTTCGGGAGTGAGTCAGCATTGGCTGCATGAGCTGTTGTTGCAACCAGAGCCGCTGTAACAGCAAAGATGCACATGGCTAAACGTCTCATAGTTTCATCTCCTTACATCGATATGTCCTGTGCTCTGCCGTCCCGAATGATCCTCCGGGGCGGCAGCGCAGTATTGCGTCGTCCTGACTAGCTTTTGGGAACCCAAGGATATGGTCCCATCCAGAGATCGAGCATGACGCGCCATGTGTTCATTTCAAGCCAATCGTCGTAATGTTCCCAATCGGCATATTGTGGCAATTCCACAGTACCTGGAATCTGATCAGCCGGCGTGCCTTTTTGGAACTCAGCGAAAATCGCATTGCGCAAATCACCGATAAACTGCACTTCCTCTTCGACATGAGTCTTGGTGCACCCGTCCGGGACCTGCTCGGCCGGCAGTCCGTTGTGAGAGCATACGGCGACATCAAAGTCGAGCTCGAGTATTTCACCCAGAGTGCGTTCCCATTCACGGATGTTGAAATCAGGCACGATCGTGAACATCACCCGGTTGGGTGAAACAAGGTCGGCGATATATGCTGTCTTCTTCTCAGGAATAACAAATACAGTCATGCCAAGGCCGTGATTTAGTCCAAGATAGTGTAACTCAACCGTTGTTCCTCCAATCTCAAAGTCGCGGTGATTGCCGTCCCATGTCACGTCGGGTGGAGAAGTCTCCATACCGGGATTTGCTTCCAACCAAGCTGCCGCCTGCGAATGCATGACTGTTTCAGCGCCGGCATCCTGAAACACTTTGCCGCCGCCGGCATGATCCCAATGGTTGTGACTGTGAAAGGCGTATTTGACCGGTTGGTCCGTGATTTCCTTGATGGCTGCAAGCAGTTTTTCTGCATGCGCATTGCTGACACTTTCAAATACCGCCACGCCGTCATCGGTCACCATGAACATGGAATGGTATCCATTGCCTCCACCAAAGCTATAAACGCCAGGTGCGATCTCGTTGGTGTAACTTAAGGGAGCCTCTGCGTGGGTCGTGCCTGACCAACTGAAACTCATGAGTAGTGCAGCAGCGACGTTGCGAAAATTGAGCATTTTCATCCTGATAATTCTCCATCTTTTGTTAGTGCCTGATTGACGAATGTTCCCACCCCAAGGATCCTTCAATCCGCTGATTGACCACGACAGCTCGGAGCTGAGAAAGTTATAGTACAAAACGTTCTATTACGCAACATTATGTTGCATAAAAGGACAAAGTGTTTTCAAATGCGATTTGTTGCGGTAGGGAGAGACATGGCAAAATCTGAAGATCAACGATTGATCGCGACGCGATCGGAGTCCCTGGAAGCAGCACTTGAATTGCTGCAAGAAGAGGGGGTGTTGGCGGTAACTCATGCGGCAATCAGTGCAAAAACCGGGATTTCCCGCAGCACGCTGTACAGACATTGGCCGAGGCTTGATGAGCTCCGAAATGCAGCTTTTGCGCGAGCTGCATCCACGCCACGGAACTTGCCGCGCACCAATGGTCCCCTAAAGACGGATCTCATCTGGATTTTGGGTCACCTAATGATGGCGCTCAACGAAACGCCATGGGGTTATGTTGCGCCCCAAATCATTGCGGCGGCATCCACAGATGAACAAGCGCGCGC
>JAHEJF010000503.1 GCA_024639025.1 Ahrensia sp.
CCAAAATCAAATCATGATGCCAGTATGTCGGTTTCGGCAACTGCAACAATTGCTGCAGCAAGATGTGAACAGAAGTCGCCTCATACAGATCGCTTCCCCTCACAACATGGGTCACACCCTGCAGGGCATCGTCGACGGTAACTGCCAAATGATAGCTGGTTGGAGCATCACGCCGTGCCAGCACAACATCCCCCCATTTCCTCGGACTGCTGTGATGATCAGTGATAGCTTTTTCAGGATCAAATTCCTGCCATTCAACTTGATCACCCGCGCGTGCCAATGCGGCATTCATATTGAGACGTACGCTAAGGCTCCTTTCTGGCGGAAATGCGCCAGATTCATACTCCTGGCCGGGGAACAACGGTGCGCCGTCAGGATCGCGAGGCCACTTGCCACCCTTTCTTTCATGCGTCTCAACGATGCGTCGAATCTCGCCCCTCGATAAGTGGGATTGATAAGTCAGCCCCAACGCAGTGAGTTTGTTCAGCGCAACTGTGTAATCATCAAAATGCTCGGATTGCCGGCGCACGGGCTCCTCCCACTCCAAACCAAGCCAGGCCAGATCATCAAGCATCGCCGCTTCGAACTCGGGACTGCAACGCGTCTGGTCAATGTCTTCAATGCGGATGAGCAATTTGCCACCCAGCTGCCGCGCCATCTTGTCGTTGAGCAAGGCAGAATAGGCATGTCCCAGATGCAACTGGCCATTGGGGCTGGGCGCAAATCTAAAAACGGGTGGATTTGGACTCTTACTCATGTCAACATTTTTTGCACGGCTCACCGTTGAACGTCGTATTGAGAGCATCCGCATGCCCAAAGGCACAATTCAATCCCGCGCAGATATCGCAGAAGGACTTCAGTATCTCGCCCGGCAATGCCCCGTCCTTGCAACTTTGATCAAAGAAGTGCCCGAAGTTCCGCTTCGTCGCAGACCGGCAAGTTTTGCCAGCCTCGCCTCCATTGTTATATCGCAACAGGTTTCAAAACAAAGTGCTGATGCAATCTTTAGACGCATGGAAGAGCATGTTGTTCCGCTGACACCTGAGAAATATCTGTCTGTCGGGGAACTGGTTTGGACGAAGATCGGACTCTCCCGGCCCAAGCAAAAAACTCTATCGGCAGTGAGCGACGCAATGGTCAGCCGGAGCCTTGAGCTTAATTCACTCGCCGCCCTTCCTTCGGAAGAGGCTATAGCGACAATGACTGCGATTAAGGGCATCGGTCCATGGACGGCCGAAGTCTATCTGCTCTTTGCAATAGGCCACCCCGATATCATGCCTGCTGGCGATTTAGCCTTGCAAATTGCCAGCTCAAACGCCTACGGCATCACTGACCGGATGAGTGAAAAGGAATTGCGTGCGAGAGCCGAACCATGGGCACCCTGGCGTGGCGTCGCAGCCAGGCTTTTGTGGGCACACTATGCTGTTCAAAAAGAACGCAGCGCCATGCCCTAGGGTTCGTCGGCATTCGAATAATGCCGCAAGAAGGGCGGCGCGCCCATTTCATGCTGGCCGCCGTACAAATGCCCAAGGCCGAATCGCTTGACCCTTTTGACTTCAGTTCCCCTGGTAATTGACCGGTCCATCCAACTCCAAAATGCCTCTCACCACAGAGTCATTTGTGCCAAAATTGCATCTAACTATTTGATAAAGTGGCATTTTGCTTTTACCGTGGAAGATTAATCAAAGGCTTCACATTCATGTTGCAACACGCTTAGTATAGAAATGAGTATCAGGGACGAACAACGATGAGGGTCTACAATTGACTATCGCGGTTTCGCCGGAAGCACTACCTGCATTGGTGCTCAACGCTGATTTCCGGCCTTTGAGCTATTACCCATTGTCGCTGTGGTCCTGGCAAGATGCCGTAAAGGCCGTATTTCTTGATCGTGTAAACATCGTTGCCGAATACGACCATTGTGTCCATTCGCCATCATCAAGCATGCAACTGCCAAGCGTCATCAGCTTGAAAGAGTATGTTAAGCCGGCTCTTTATCCGGCTTTCACACGCTTTAATGTTTTCCTGCGCGACAGGTTTGAATGCCAGTATTGCGGCAGAACCGATGATCTGACATTTGATCATTTGATCCCCCGCAGATTTGGCGGTCAGACGACATGGGAAAACATCATCACCGCTTGTTCGCCCTGCAATTTGAAAAAGGGTGGGCGCATGCCCACAAAAACCGACATGCATCCAAGACAGATGCCCTTTCAGCCCACGGTGCATGATTTGAACAATAAGGGACGCGGCTTCCCGCCCAACTATCTGCATGAGAGCTGGATGGACTACTTGTACTGGGATGTTGAGTTGGAAGCTTAAATGATCAGCTTGCCTGTTTTGCCAGTGCGGTCTTGAAGGCGATAAACATCAAACAAAGGCTGGCAATGACGTTCCAGCCTGCAAACGATAATCCCAGAAACCGACCAGCCGCTTGATCACAAGCCGGCGGC
>JAHEJF010000504.1 GCA_024639025.1 Ahrensia sp.
GAAAATTGTGGGCCGTCGTTTTGTCGGCAAACATGCTGGGATGCTTGATTTTTGCAGTTGCATTGAGCACCCCCGGTACGGTTACACCGCCGGTTTTTGAGGCTGCAATGTCCATCAGCCACCACATGATGGAGAATTCATGGTGGGAAATGTTGGTTCGGGGAATATTTTCAGGCTGGCTGATTGCTATGCTGGTTTGGATGATGCCCACTGCCGCCGCCGCCAAGTTCTGGGTTATTGTTCTGATCACTTATGTGATTGCCGTCGGCGAGTTCACCCATATTGTGGCCGGCAGCGTTGAAGCATTTCTTCTGGTGCTGCAAGGGCAACTTACGCTGTCAGCCATGTTTGTAGAGTTTTTTGTTCCTGTCCTCATTGGCAACATTATCGGCGGAACGCTTCTTTTTGCGTTACTCAGCTATGGCCAGGTTTCGCAAGAGGTCTGAGCTTGCACCAACAACAATGGCCGGCTGAAACATCAACCGGCCATTGCGCTATGGATACGGGTAAAAGAATACGCGATACCCGGATCCTGCTCTCTAGGCATGTCAGGATTGAAAACGTTTGGCTGCACTTTCGACTGCCTTTTCGAGGCTCATCCATGCACTCTCAGCGCCGGCCTTCAAGTCGCCCCATGCATCTTCATTCGACTGACGTAATTCGTCGAGTTTTTGTTGCGCTTCCCTTTGTTGCTGTTCCACTGCAACAATTTGTTCTTCAATCGCGATCCGCGCATCGGCGTTGGCTTCGATCGCCTTTGCCCTAAGGCCTTCGATTTCTGAATCCCAGGCATTCAACCGCGCTTGGATTTTTTGAACATATGCATCTTTCATGGTCATTGATCGTTTCCTTTCAAAGTTGGTTGATTGCAGTAATATTAGCTGGTGATAAAGGCGCGCAGCATCCAAACAGCCTTTTCGTGAAAGGCCATGCGCGCGGTCAGCATGTCGGCGGTCACTACGTCATCGTTCTTTTCCGCCCGCGCCACCACTGCCCGAAACCTGCGCGCTAGTGTTTCATGATCCTCAATCAGATTGGTGATCATCTGTTCGGTCGTGGGGTTGCCAATATCCTCGCTGATACCCGACAGACCCACCATGTCGGTTATGCTTGATGGCGCCGGATGGCCAAGGGCCCGAACGCGCTCGGCGAGTTCGTCGATCGCAGAGAACATGTCCGTGTAATGCTCTTCTGTCAGTGTGTGCACCGAATGGAACAGCGGTCCGACAGCATTCCAGTGATAGGCCTGTGTTTTGACCATCAAAAGATAGGTGTCTGCCAAACAGGCAGAGACGCCTGCCGCCAGTGTTCTTGTCAGCTCGATGCCATTATCCAGCTGCTCGACGTCCGGTTTCATGTCTAATACGTTGAGTGTCACCGTTATGACTCCCTTTGTTTAAGTTTTTTGAATTGATTGGGTGATGGTTCCAGATCGGGCGATCTATCCCCAGGCGATAAAAAAGACTCCCGCCACGAGCGCCAATGCGATCGAGACAAATAATATGCGTCTCACATATCCGGGCGCGCGGCCTTGTCGGGCTTCAATCACATTCTTCTCGACGGTCATAGTTTTCTCCAATCTCAATTCAGTCACTGGTACCGATGTCGGGCGCTAATTCTGTGCCGTCGGTAACGGATATAGAGATAGAGGAAAACGATAAAATATCAAGTGTAATCATATAGTTAGGATATGCATCTGCATGATCTTGGGTATCCGGCGTGCCCCATACATGTCACGCTTCTTCCAACAGATGCGCACGGTCAATAAGAGTTGGAATTTCATCAACATGACACTAAGTTGTAACATACGTAACTTACTCCAGTTTTTGGCTGGCACAGATCAAAGCAGGAAATTCAATGACCAGAACTGTCGGCAAGCGCACCGAGAAGATTCAACTGATGCTCAATGATGACGAGATCAAAGCGATCGACGATTGGCGCTTTGAGTTCCGGTTACCCTCCAGAGCTGCAGCAATCAGGGAATTGATCAGCCGCGGATTGCACAGCAGTGAATTTGATGAACCAAATGAGGGAAAACCCTCGGGCGGCTTTGCTGTGATAACACCGCCCGATGAAGCCAAATAGCTTGCGCGATGCGTCAGCCTAAAGGGCTGCTTAGTCGTTCTCCCAATCGATGCCAGCCGGTCGATTGTCACGACGTTTTTCAACGTCGATCAGTTCGATCGCATCATCGTGGTCGCTCTGGCTTGCTGGTTCAACGTTGCGATGCAGTGTCTCATTGCTGGTCAGGGCCAAGTCATAAAGCATGGGGAAATGGTCAGAACCGACAAAGGGAAGACGCTTCATTTCTATCAGCTGGAAATGCGGTGAATGAAACAAATGGTCTAAGGGCCAACGCATGAAAAAGAAGCGCGCATCAAAAGTATTGTATTGTCCGCGCCCCTCTCGAGGATCGACAAGTCTTGAGAGCCTTAAAAACCGTCTC
>JAHEJF010000505.1 GCA_024639025.1 Ahrensia sp.
GAGCCGCGTGTCTTCGGGGAATCTGGGCGAGGCTGAAAAATTTTCGCGCTTTGCGGCTGAATTCGCGGAAAGAGCCCGCATTGCCGATGGCTTTAATTTGGATCGCCGGCAGGAATTTCTGGTCGTCGCGGCGCAATTGCACGCTTTGTTTCATCCAGTGGGACGGTCCGTAAATTGACGCTCCTGCGGTTTCATCCTGCAAACAAATCGGCTACATGAACGCACATTATCCACGGTTGCAGCGTAGCGAACTCTATGAGCGAAAAATTCTTTATTACCACGCCGATTTTTTACCCCAACGGCGTCCCGCATATCGGTCATGCCTACACCGCCATTGCGACGGATGTATTGGCGCGTTTTCAACGTTTGGATGGCAAAGACACTTTCATGTTGACTGGTACTGATGAGCATGGCCAGAAAATGCAGCGGACCGCTGAGGAACGGGGTATCGCGCCCATCGAGCTTGCTGATGAAAACGCAGCTGTTTTCAAGCGCATGGTGGACACGTTGGGCTGCTCGCATCGAGAATTTATCCGGACCACCGAGGAACGGCACAAGATTGCGTGCCAGGCGCTTTGGCAACAAATGGAAGCTAATGGTGACATTTATCTGGACACCTATGGCGGTTGGTACTCGGTGCGGCAGGAAGCCTATTTCGAGGAAAGCGAGACTACCGTCGATGATGATGGTGTCAGGCGGGAACCCTTGGGTTCTGAAGTTGAGTGGGTTGAAGAGGAAAGCTATTATTTCAAGCTTTCCGCATATGCGGAAAAGTTGCTGGAGTATTATGAAGCCTATCCCGACTTCATCGGTCCAGCCGAGCGGCGCAATGAGGTTTTGAGCTTTGTAAAGGGTGGATTGCGAGACCTGTCGATTTCACGCACAACCTTTGATTGGGGTATACCGGTACCAGGCAATGACAAGCATGTGATGTATGTCTGGGTCGATGCCCTGACCAATTATATCACCGCAGCAGGCTATCCGAACACCAAAGGTGAAGATTGGGCGTATTGGCCTGCCACACACATCATCGGCAAGGATATTATCCGTTTCCACGCCGTTTATTGGCCAGCCTTCCTGATGTCTGCCGGTGTCGAATTGCCTCAGCGTATTTTTGCGCACGGTTTCCTGAACAACAAGGGCGAGAAAATGTCTAAATCGGTCGGCAATGTTGTCGATCCGTTTGAACTTGTCGAGGCATATGGATTGGACAAGGTGCGCTATTTCTTCATGCGAGAAGTGCCATTTGGCAATGACGGATCCTACAGTCATGAAGCAATTATCGCGCGAACCAATGCAGACCTGGCCAACGGCCTGGGTAATTTGGCGCAACGCTCGCTTTCCATGATCGCCAAGAACCTTGATGGTGTACTGCCGGAGCCGGAAAATCTTCAAGCCGAGGACAAGGCCTTGATTGAGGCCTGTGTTCCGGCGTTGGAAACCGCCCGCGCAGCAATGGAAAAGCAGCAAATACACAAGGCGCTTGAAGCAATTTTCGACGTTGTTTCGGCCGGTGACCGTTACGTTGACCAAATGGCGCCCTGGGTGTTGCGCAAGTCAGACCCGGAGCGCATGAAAACCGTGCTTTACACTGTCGCAGAGACGGTGCGGCGGATTGCGCTGATGTGCCAACCCTTTATGCCATCATCATCCAGCAAGCTGCTGGATCTCGTTGCCGTGTCCGCAAGCGACCGAGATTTCGCGCATATTGACCAAGCGCTGGTGGGCGGCACTGCGTTGCCAAAGCCTGAGGGTGTATTCCCCAGGCACGTTGAGAAGACTGCCTGATCATGCCTGTTCTCGTCGACAGTCACTGTCATCTGGACTTTCCGGATTTTGCTTCGGAATTGGATGAAGTTGTGGCACGCGCAAGATCGGCGGGTTTGGTTCGGATTGTCACCATTTGCACGCGTGTGCGCAACTTTCAGCAGGTGCATGAAGTTGCACAAGCTTTTGACGATGTCTTTTGTTCGGTTGGAACCCACCCACACAATGCGCATGAAGAGCTGGACATTACATCTGAACAATTGGTCGAATTGAGTGATCAGCCAAAGGTTGTCGCGATTGGCGAGGCTGGGCTGGACTATTTTTACCGGAAAGATCATGCGCAAGCGCAGGCCTCAGGTTTGCGGGTGCATATTGATGCGGCCCGCAGAACCGGATTGCCTTTGGTTATTCATTCACGAGATGCAGACGATGACATGGCGGCAATTTTGCGTGAGGAAACAGAGCAGGGGGCCTTCCCTTTTGTTCTACATTGCTTTTCGTCCGGGCGGCAATTGGCACTGACTGGCGTGGAATTGGGCGGTTATGTGTCATTGTCGGGCATTGCCGCGTTCAAGCGCTCCGAGGCGTTGCGCGCCATTGCAGCTGAAGTGCCCGTTGAGCGGCTGCTGGTTGAAACCGATGCGCCCTACCTTGCGCCGCCACCCTATCGCGGCAAG
>JAHEJF010000506.1 GCA_024639025.1 Ahrensia sp.
TGATTGCTTGCCCCATCTTACTACACCTCTAAGCCTTACTGACAGTTGTACACCCCATCAGTGTGCTAAAAAGTGCTGTCGTAGTGGTTAACAGAACAAATGTTTTTTGTGTTCAATTGGACGCATTGGTTGCGCCATCAATTTTGCGCGCGTTAACTTTATCTTTAAACTTTTACGCGTTTGGCGATTCCGCTGTTTATTTAACCATTATGTATCGATACGATACGAGACACTTTTACCGACGCCACAATTGCGTCATTTATTGGGACATCAGTGGGATTGTCGGTGAATTATTACGGGTACAGAGCCTATTAAAGGTTCAGGTGAGGCAAAATGGTTGCGAAGAAAAAAGGCGCTTCAGAAGATTTCGATCTTGAAATGGAGAAAGCGCTTCAAGATGCTCTGGATTCAGAATTGAGCGATAATCTGGATTCTGAACTGTCATTGGATGACTTTGAATTGCAGGTCTCGGAAGTCGCCGATACGCTTTCCAAACAGGCGGAAGAAGCTGAAGCGCAAGACGCATTGGCTGATACAGATGCATCGGCGCCCGATACACCGCCTGATGAATTCCTACCCGAAACCGCTGGCGCTGCAGCTGCTACAACTGCTTTTCGCCCCGCCAACGATGATGACGCGCAACGCGAATATGCCCGTATGCTGTCGCGCCTCAATGCAAAACCAGAAGGCTCACCCTACCTCACCGCCTTCCTGGTCAGCGTAGTATGGGTCGCTGCAGCTCTTTTCGTCGGCCATACACTTTATGCCCCAGAAATCTGGCAGATCCGCTCCATTGAAGATCTCTCGGCAATCCCGGGCGCAATCGGCATTCTAGCCGGTGTGTTTATCCCGGTCTTGATGTTCTTCGGCTTTGCGATGATGTCACGCCGCGCTCAAGAAATGCGCATGACAGCACATTCCATGAGTGAAATTGCCTTCAGGCTTGTTGCACCCGAGAACATTGCCGCCGAGCGCGTTTCAACAGTCGGCCAGGCAATCCGGCGCGAAGTAGCGTCGATGGGCGAAGGCATAGAGCGCACGGTTGCGCGCGCCTCAGAGCTGGAAGCCTTGATGCAGACCGAAGTCAATGAGCTGGAACGCGCCTATTCTGACAACGAAGTCCGGGTCCGGTCCCTTTTGACTGACCTTGGAAACGAGCGCGAGGGCATTGTCACCCACGCAGAACGGCTTCGTGCGTCCATTTCTGGCGCCCATGAGGAACTGCGTGATGAGATCACCGGCGCAGCCCATGCGATCCGTGAAAATGTTCAAGGCGCCTCTACCCAACTGACCATGGCGCTCAACGACTCCGGCGAGCAGTTGGTCAACCGCATCAATGAAAGCGGTGTTCAACTCAACAGCTCTGTTGCCGAACGCATCGAAAACATGTCGGTCAATCTCACTTCTTCGGGTGAAACATTTGCAGATCTGCTGGACACCCGCATCGCGACACTGCAAAACGAAACCGAATCTGCAAGCCAAAGGCTGGCCGAAGCGCTTGAAGCGCGGTCAACCTCCATGGTTTCGTTGCTTGGCTCTGCAACAAGCGAGATGACGGGACTGTTTGACAGCCGTTTGTCCGACTTTGAGAACACAATGAACGACCGTGGTGGGGCATTGCTCAACGAATTCCAAACCCGTGTTGAGGCAATCAACGCCGGCACGGAGCGTCTGGATTCAGCGCTGGATGCCCGTTCTCGCCAGCTCAATGAGACATTGCTGGAACGCACACGCGAAATCGCTGACACCATGTCTTCCGGTGCTGATATATTTGCTAAAGGCGTTTCAGAAAAAGCGAGCGCCCTGACAACTTCGCTTTCAGCAGAGCTTGAAAGCCGTACTTCGCAATTCACTGATAAATTGAACTCCATTTCGGCTGATATGGCTGAAAGGTCCAACGAATTCCTCACGGAAGCGAACGAAAAAACGCAAGCCATGTATGGTGTGGTCGATCAGACTGCCTCCAAGTTGGAAGAAGCCATATCCAATCAGGCAGCGCGGATTGACGTGTCAGCCGACGAGATGGCTATCCGCTTGGGTAGTGTGACAGACGACGGCATGAGCAAGATTCGTGTTCAAACCGAAAATCTTGTGTCTCAGCTCGAATCGCGAACCCAGGAAATGACGTCTCGCTTCAATGAGACCACCCAGAACAGTGTCCAAACTGTTGCCGGTCAATCAGAAGAGTTCTTCGCCCGCCTGGACGAGCAAACCGGTTCCATTGAATCGCGATTGAACGCAGTTGCAGAGGGCAGTGCGAACCGTATCGGACAGCATTCCGAAGACTTCCTGTCGCGCCTCACCGAAAAAACAGACTCTATTGAATCGCGGTTCTCCGCCATCACTGAGGGTAGTTTCAACAAGGTGGGTGAGCAATCTGAAGACTTCCTGTCACGTCTTGATGAAAAGACCGAAGCTGTCTACGGCGCTGTTCAGCAC
>JAHEJF010000507.1 GCA_024639025.1 Ahrensia sp.
GGCTTCAAAGAGCCAGGCTGTGTGCCAACCACTTCCCTGTAGTTTGCTTCTGCGGCGCTAACATCTGCCCGGGCACTTGCCAGAAGCGCACGCGCGCCGGCCAAGCTTGATTCCGCCTGTGCCACGTCGGTCCGCGTCCCCTCACCGACATCGAGCCTGGCGCGTTCAGAGCGCACCTGTTCCTGTAGTGATTCAATATTCTGGGAACGCAACGCGGCAATGCGTCGGTTTTGCACAACATCCATAAATGCCTGCGCTGCATCAAACAGCGTGTTGAGTTCGGTGTTGGTCAGATTGGCCCGCTCAGCCCGAATTTGTGCTTCAGCGGACTGGACATTGTTGCGGGTTTGGAACCCATCAAAAATCGATTGATTGATTGTAATGCCAAAACTCAATGTGCTGGTATTGGCACCGGTTGAACTGCTTGTGTAATTGTTGGTGATGCCTGCGGTGCCCGTAACACGTGGCCTGTAACCCGATTTTGCCAACGGCACACTTTCATTTGCAACCCGGACGCTTGCGCGAGCCGAATTCAGGCTCGAATTGTTTTCATAGGCTTTGGCCAACGCGCCATAAATGGTCTCAGCACTGTTTGCAGTACCGGCGTAAACAGTCAGGGCAATTGCGGTTATCGCGGTATAGATCGACTTACGCATGGAAACGCTGCCCTGACTATTCGAGTTGTTTTGAAGCTTCATTGACACAACTATCGGCAGGTTCAACCAGAATTCAAGCTTCAAAATGAAATTCAAAGGAATAAGGACAAACCGTGGTCAAAACGCAACAAAAATTTGCCGCCACGCGCAGAAACGCAACGTTAGGTTTTGCCGATTTTCTGTTAAAAACTGAACGCTTGCTCTTTCTGGAACCCCGGCAAGGGCTTGGCTGCCAAATTAAACGCGCGGCGATTCGATATCACGCCTTCGTCATCCTTGATATAGAGTTTGGCAAACGCGGTGGTTCCACTCCCCTCTATCACTGCAAGCCGGCCGCCGTTTTTCAATTGATCGAGAAGCGCCTGCGGCACTTCATCAACCGCGCCGCCCACGAAGATCACATCATAGGGCCCTTCACTGGCAAATCCTTGCTCAAGCGCACCGGTAACGACCACAACGCTGTCAAAGCCTTTCTCGCCCAGTATTTCTGTTGCGCGCGCCGCAAGCTCTTCATCTGCTTCCAGCGCGATGACGGCATCGGCCAGGCGTGAAAACACTGCCGATGAATAACCCGTCGCGCATCCCACATCGAGCACAAGGTCGCCGGATTGGATTTCGGCCAATTGCGCCAATTTGGCAAAAGGTGATGGTTCCATCAGGTAGCGTGGGGACGCCGACGGGTCCGATACGAGCAGATCTTCATCGATGTAAGCCAGGGGTTTCATGCGTGTAGGTACAAAGGCCTCACGCGGTATATCAAACATGGCTTCAATAAGTCGTGGCTCGGTCACATCGGTTGTGCGGACCTGGCTATCCACCATCGTGCGGCGCAATTCTGCAAAATTATCTAGCATCAAATCTCTCTGCGGCTTTTCTCAGTCTGATCAGTAATGCCACACTTCATCAGAAATGATAATGGAGGCCTCGTCCGGAATCGAACCGGAGTACACGGATTTGCAATCCGCTGCGTAACCACTCCGCCACGAGGCCTTAAATCCACTGCGTATCGAGCACCTGTTAACAGAGCGTTTTTCTGTCGACAAGCGCCACTTTGATTATTGTGGCACTTTATTTGGCTTGATTCCGCCATCTGCCAATCCAGCGGTTGAACTTGCTCCAGATTCTTCGCCGGAAACGCCTCACAACCGGTATGTCCTGGCTCAGAATGAGCAGACCAAGTGGAATCATCCAAAATCCCAATACCGGCAAAAAACCGAGAATGCCGCCGAAAACCAGGGCAACGCCTATGCACATGCGCGTAAGCCGGCTTTTGGGAAGCACGTAGCTGCGCCCCATAACACTTACTTTCGTCTCTGCATCATCGGGTTTTTTGGAATCAGTCATGGCAAAGTTTCGGGTCTCGGTGAGACTAAGCTGTTAGGGTATTTTGCATCATCACACCAACAAAATGCCGATCCGACGACAAATTTCCGCAAATTTTCTTCAATGCCCCTTTGCAAAGGCGAAATCCTTTTGTTATGAGCGCCAAGTGGAAAATAATCCCCGATAGCTCAGCGGTAGAGCAATCGACTGTTAATCGATCGGTCGTAAGTTCGAATCTTACTCGGGGAGCCAATTTCAAAACCGGTCAATGCCAGCCGCATTGGCCGGTTTTTTTGCGCCATGACAGGCGCCTTACCCCTTCCCACAACAAAATTGGGCTCGTTGAAGATTTTTCTGCCGCGCTTATTGATCTAAGCGCCCTGAGTCCGCGTAGTCAGGACACAATGTCTAGCGCATTGTAAAAATTCGTTAAATTGAGCCCGCCCACATATGTCCGCT
>JAHEJF010000508.1 GCA_024639025.1 Ahrensia sp.
TTCGGCCCCGCATGGCGTAAAGCCAATGCAGGGCATGTCAGCTTCGGACAGCTCAAGGTGATGTTGGCCATTGAAGCCTGCCGAACCGAGGCACTCGGCGGGCATGTGGCGGCATGCATCAAGTGCAACCACCAGCACATCGCCTACAACTCGTGCAAGAACCGGCACTGCCCCAAGTGCCAGGGCCCTGCCGCCCGTGACTGGATGGCGGCGCGGACCGAAGACCTGCTGCCGGTGGAATACTTCCACGTGGTCTTCACCCTGCCAGCACCGATCGCCCGGATCGCCTACTGGAACCAGAAGGTGATTTACAACCTGCTGTTCAGAGCGTCAGCCGAGACCCTGAGCACCATCGCCGCTGATCCCCGGCATCTGGGGGCGAAGATTGGGATGACCAGCGTTCTCCATACCTGGGGTTCAGCCCTGACCCATCACCCCCATGTCCACATCATCGTCCCCGGCGGTGGACTGTCCCCGGGCGGACGGCGATGGATTGCTTGTCGTCCCGGGTTCTTCCTGCCCGTACGAGTGCTTTCGCGGCTGTTCCGCCAGCTAGTCGCCCGTGATTTTTGTTAATTTTGGTTATTGAGCCTGTGGCGTTTTTTGTCCTGACATTGGGTTTTTCCAAAATATGAGCCAAAATTTGATTAGGGCACACCAAAGCATAGCCAACCAGCGGAGCAACAGGCGCATGTTGTGGCCTGCTGCACACAGGATCGCGTTAATGGCGTCGCCTTCGGGGCCTTTGAGGTGGTTGCGTTCCAGATGTCCGTCGCTCTTGAGATGCCCGATAACCGGCTCAATGCCACTTCGTCGCCTCATCTCGCGGCGCACGGTGGGTGAGGTAATGCCGCGTGTCTGTGACAGGGTGATGTCGAGGCCTTCACGGTCGATCCCATGCCCTCGATAGCCACGGTCGACATAGGCCCGTTTGGTGGTCACGCCGGTCAGACGGGTCACCTGATCAAGTTGGCCCTCCAGCGTGTGACCATCATAGGGAGTGCCCGGCAGGGTCATGGCACCGAGCACGAACTGGCCACCTTTGGTGCGCTCATTGGTGGTGGCAATTGAGGTTTTGACGCCGAATTCATATCGGGTTCGCGCTTTACCTTTGCCGATACATTCGACTTCAGGAGCATGCAGGGCATAGAGCTTGTTGTTGTCGCCCCGTTGCTGGTCATGGATCCGTTCGGCCCGCTCCAGAACCGTTTCGAACGCCGCTTCCAATGTGGGATTGCCTGCAATCTTGCGGCGGATATCACGGATCAACCTGCCCAGCCATGTGCGCATTTTCCGGATCCAGCCCATGCCCTGCTTGTGACCCCGCGTGTTCAACAAACGCCCGACCTCCCGGCGGGCATAGGTGGCCAGCCGTATGAAAGACTGACGCAGTTTGACGCCATGGTGTTTGGCCAGCCGGTTCAGCCATTCGATAGACCGCAGGATCAGATGACTATCGGTGGGGTGAGCAACAGCTTTGGTCTGCACGGTTGTGTCGACCGTGATACGCTCCAACTGACGTTGGCTGACAGCTTTGGTCTCTACCGCCACGGTGATGGTCTCGGCCAGCACCAATTCCAACTGATCCGGTCCGATGCGCTTGCGCCATCGGGTCATGGAAGATCGATCAAAGCGCATCTTGTGCTGAAAGTGTGTCTCGCCGCAAAAGGCCTGAAAATACGGGTTCTCCAACCAGGCCGCGCAGGTTTCTTCGTCGGACAGGCCTTTCATGTGTTTGAGCAGATGCACCCCCACCATCAGCCGCGTCGGCAGGCCCCGCCGTCCTTTGCGCTCATGGTAAAACCGCCCGAAGGCCTCATCAAAACGGTTCCAGTCGATCAGCTTTGCCAGACAGATCAATTCATGATCGGGATCAAGGATGGCCTCCAGGGAAGACCGGAAAAGTTCTACGCTTGAAGCGTCGGTTTTGGCGGGGCGCATGGTTCATCCCGGGGGTTCATGAGATTGAACCAAGTTGACCATGAAACGCGAAATGAGGGAATCCCTTGAAACAAACCACGCTTCAAATCACAAGCTTTTGGCACCAATAGCGGATAAACCTTGTGATTACCGATACTTCAAACTGGAAAAAAAGCGAATATCTTCAGGTCCTTGAATGAAAATCACAGGCGACTAGGCGTGGTTTGTGTCGAACGGCCACCTGGTCGCAGCCCCCATTCCTACGAGACCTGGGAACTTCAAAGATCACCACCTACCGATGTCCACTGGTTGGCCATCAGCATGCACAATTCGCCAATCATGATCTACAAGTATTTTTCGCATTTTATAGCCGATGATCACGCCAAACAATTTCATGGTGGTGATAATTTGTAATCTATCCACTAGCCAACAACATGCGCACTTCCGTTGGCTGTCGGTTTGCAACTCTCCATCGCTTGGATTGCCTCAGTTGATGAGATGATGGTCTTGTAAGAC
>JAHEJF010000509.1 GCA_024639025.1 Ahrensia sp.
AATGATATTGATGTTCTGCTTTTTGGATGTGGCAAGGACTTGATGGCGTTGCCCCCAGATCTGCGTAGCGCGATGCGTGAGAGCGGTATCTCTTTCGATATGATGAGTACCGGCGCAGCAGTGCGCACCTATAACGTTTTGCTGGCAGAGGAGCGCAAAGTCGCCGCAGCGCTCATTGCAGTTGATGCAGCATAAGCGTAGCCGGTGCCTAACCCATGACACGCAATCCAACCAATCTGGAGACTTTACGTGACTTGGATCGCGAGAGCTATCTGGCCTTGCTCTATCTTGCAGCTGACAAACGGGAAGAGATTGCAACGCTGTGGGCGTTCAACGCCGAAATAGGCAAAATTCGCGACATTGTTTCCGAACCGGTGCCGGGAGAAATTCGTCTTCAATGGTGGCGTGAAGTGCTGTCTGGTGAGCGTGCTGCTGAAGGTGCGTCGCATCCCGTTGCTGGTGCTCTGGTTGAGATCATCAGGAAGCACAATCTGCAGGTCGAAGCGCTGGATAATTTGCTAGAGGCGAGGATTTTTGACCTCTACAATGATCCGATGCCCGACCGCGAGACGCTGGAAGGTTACCTGGGAGAGACCCGCTCGATTGTTTTCCAGATGGCCCTGCAGATCCATATGGGGGCTGAACCCGAAAACGGTGATGCTGCCGGGCATGCGGGTGTCGCGATGGGGATTGGTGAGGTTTTGCGCAATCTGGCTGTGCATCGTCAGCGCGGTCAGATTTTCATTCCTGCGGACATTCTTAAATCGGCCGGACTGACCGTGTCTGAATTTATTGCACCTGAAGCGCCGGCAGGCATTGAGCGGGTGAGCGCTGCCATGACATCGCTTGGACGGGAGCATCTGTCGCTCGCTGAGGCGTCCATCAAAGGCCTGGAAAGAATTCATCGTGCAGTCTTCGCGCCACTGACGCTGGCAGGGTTGATATTTGATCTAGCAGACAAATCGGGAGCAGATATCGCATCCAAGCCTTTGCAGCCTTCGATGATCGGTTTGCACTGGCGCCTGTTTCGCCGTTCGGTTCGAGCATAGACGCAACCGGGCTTGATCCGTTGACAGCGGACTGCCTATCTTGCGTGTTGGTCCACATTTACGCATAAGCGTGCATGTGGGTTGTGGAGATCTCCGGAGTAAACAGTCATGGCCAAAGTTGCCCAAATCGCCAAGAAATTGAAGTTGCCATGCGGTGCCACGCTCAAAAACCGTGTCGCAAAGGCCGCCATGACCGAAGGGTTGAGCGATGGTACCAACAAAGCCAATGATCGCTTCGTCGCGCTCTACAAAAGATGGGGTGCTGGCGGTGCCGGGCTTTTGATCACAGGTAATGTGCTGATCGACCGTTGGCACCTGGAACGGGGCGGAAACCTAGCAATTGAGGGTGAGCAATCCAATGCAGATTTGGCCAAGCTGGCCGACATTGCGTCGGCAGCCAAGGCGCATGGCGCCAAGATTGTGATGCAGCTCAATCATGCCGGCCGCCAGACGCAAAAGGTGATCAACAAGCACCCGAAATCAGCTTCTGATGTGGGTCTGAAAATGGGCAATGGCCGCTTTGGTAAACCGACGCCGATGGAACCTTCTGAGATTGAGGCGGTGATCGACGGCTACTGCAGCGCTGCCAAAATTGCGGAGCAAACCGGCTTTGACGGTGTGCAAATCCATGCGGCCCACGGCTATCTGATCAGCCAGTTTTTGTCGCCGCTCTCTAATCGTCGTGATGACCAATGGGGTGGCAGCCTGGAAAACCGGGCGCGGTTGCTTGTCCAGATTGTCCAGCGCATCCGGGCGCAATCAGGCAAGAAGTTCATCGTTTCGGCCAAGCTCAACTCGGCGGACTTTCAAAAGGGAGGGTTTTCGCAAGACGACAGCGCGCAGGTCGCAAAGATGCTGGCCGAAGCAGGGCTCGATTTCATTGAAGTTTCAGGCGGCAACTATGAGCAGCCGCGCATGATCGATTTTGATCGCAAAGACCCGTTGGCGAGCCATAAAAACAAGCGTGGAAGCACAAGGAAGCGCGAGGCCTATTTCTTGGAGTTCGTGCCCAAGCTGAGTAGTGCGGTTGATATTCCCATCATGGTGACGGGTGGTTTCAGATCGGCAGCGGCCATGGAATCAGCCATTTCTGATGACAATGTTGACATTATTGGCCTGGGCCGACCGTTGGTCATTGATCCTGAAGGGGCAGCCAAACTTCTTGCCGGGGAGGTCGATGCGCTTGCCAGCCGGGATGACGATCTGGTGATCGGAACAGGTCTGCTTGGCCCCAAATCGCCCATTGGTTTTCTGCGAGATCTGAATGCCTGGGGCGCGCTTGGCTGGTATTACGAGCACATCTATTCGATTGCCGATGGCAAAGAGCCTGATCTAAACCTCAGTGCGTTCAGTTCTCTGCTTGCCTACGACAAAGCAGAAGGCCG
>JAHEJF010000046.1:0-4261 GCA_024639025.1 Ahrensia sp.
GCCATCCAGGTGACCAACCGGTCAAATAACAGGCCTACAACTTGCAAAGCTGCCTTGCGACGCACTGAAGATGGGCCATCACAATAAAGTGCGTCCTTGCGAACATCAAAGTAAAACGCTGATAGCTCAAGCACCATGAAGTCCAGCAAAGTGCGCGTGATGCGCTTGAAATCGAAATTGTCATAGCTCCTGATGATAATTCTCTCGATCTCCCAAAGCCGGTGCAGCATCAAGCGCTCAAGTTCGGGCATCTCGGCAAAATCCACCTGCTCGCCCTTGTCGTGCGCCAGTGTTCCCAGCATCCAGCGCAAGGTGTTGCGCAGCTTGCGATAACTGTCGATATTGGTTTGCAGGATGGTTTTGCCGAGCCGCAAATCCTCTGAATAGTCAGATGACGCAACCCACAATCGCAGAATGTCGGCACCGGACTGCTTGATGACTTCCTGGGGTGTGACAACATTGCCCTTGGATTTGGACATTTTGGTGCCGTCCTCGGCCATCACAAAGCCATGGGTCAACACCGCGTTGTAAGGTGCGCGGCCGCGCGTTCCAGCGCTTTCGAGCAAGGATGAATGGAACCAGCCACGGTGTTGATCCGACCCTTCCAGATACAGGTCAGCCGGCCATTTGAGATCCTCGCGTTGCTCTAGGCAAAAGGCATGGGTGGAACCGGAATCAAACCAGACATCCAGAATGTCGTCAATCTTTGTCCAGTTCTCGATATCATCGACGAGCCCATCGAGGAATCGTTCCCTGGCGCCGTCGGCATACCAGGCATCTGCACCCTCGGCTTTGAACGCATCCTGAATGCGGTCGATCAGCTCTTCCGACCTTGCAAATTCAGGTCCAGGAATAATCTGGCCGGTTTCTTCGTGACGAAACACCGAGATCGGTACGCCCCAGGCGCGTTGGCGCGACAATACCCAGTCAGGGCGCTGTTCGATCATGCCGCGCAGGCGATTTTGACCAGCAGTGGGCACAAATCTGGTTTCGTCAATTGCGGCAAGTGCGGTTTGACGGAGCGTACCCATGTTGGAATTCTTGCCGCCAACGACATCCTCTTTGTCCATGTAGACAAACCACTGGGGTGTGTTGCGAAAGATGATGGGTTTTTTGGATCGCCATGAATGCGGATATTCGTGCTTTAGACGGCCGCGGGAGAACAGATTGTTCTTTTCGATCAGCGCCGCGATGACCCGCTTGTTGGCATCACCTTTTTTGCCCTTGTGATCGATAACACGCGCCGCGCCACCCTCAGATTCAGGACCAAAGCCAGGTGCTTCATCTGTATAAAAGCCCTGATCATCCAATGTGAAGGGGATCGTGGTATCAATGCCCTGGGTCTGGATCAAATTGGCCTTTGCCATCCAGATTTCAAAGTCGTCACGACCATGGCTTGGCGCCGTGTGCACAAATCCGGTACCTGCTTCATCGGTCACATGGTCGCCATCGAGCATAGGTACATCGAACTGATAACCGTCTGCCAGACCGCGTAGGGGATGAGCCAGCGTAATACCGGCCAGTTCATCTGTATGGACGTCGCGAAGGCGCTTATATTCAAGCTTACCCTTCTCAAAACACTCCTGTGCCAACGCATCGGCAAAAACGAACTTGTCGCCGGGCTGTGGGCCGAAATCAAATTCGGCTGCGGTCACTTCAAACAGTCCGTAACTAATCCGGTTTGAAAAGCAGACCGCACGGTTTGCGGGGATGGTCCAAGGCGTGGTTGTCCAGATGACAACAGAAGCATCTGAAAGGCTGTCGGAGCCCGCCACAACGGGGAATTTCACCCAGATCGTGTCGCTCTCATACATTTCATATTCGATTTCGGCTTCGGCCAGGGCCGTTTGTTCGACCACAGACCACATGATCGGTTTTGAACCCCGATAAAGCTGGCCAGACCGGGCAAATTTCATCAATTCGCCTGCAATGATTGCTTCGGCGTTGAAATCCATCGTCAGATAGGGATTTTTAAAGTCGCCTACGACGCCAAGGCGTTGAAATTCCTCGGATTGAACACCGATCCAGTGTTTTGCAAAATCCCGGCATTCCTGTCGAAATTCGTTGATTGGCACGTCGTCCTTGTTTTTGCCCTTGCCGCGATATTGCTCCTCGATTTTCCATTCAATTGGCAGACCATGGCAGTCCCAACCTGGTACGTAGTTTGAATCATAGCCCCGCATTTGGAACGAGCGGGTGATCAAATCCTTGAGCACCTTGTTGAGTGCATGGCCGATGTGAAGATTGCCATTGGCGTAGGGCGGACCATCATGCAGAACGTATTTTTCCCGACCTTTGCTGTCTTCGCGCAAACGACGATAAAGGTCCATCTGCTGCCAGCGCTCAATGATCTCGGGCTCTTTCTTTGGCAAGCCCGCGCGCATTGGAAACTCGGTATCGGGCAGATTGAGTGTCTTGGAGTAGTCGATTTTGGTATCGGCGGAATCGGTCATTATATTGCATTCATTGTTTTGGTGCGCCGTTCAGACACTGGCGCAAGTTTGATACTCAAGTGGAAAAGGATGCGCGAAAAAACATGCGCAATATCCCGGCCCTGCGTCGCGGTTCAGCGGCAGGCCGGGCCAATAATTCGGCTTATGATAGCTCTCAACAACATGGGCCCTCCATAGCAATGCTTTGGCACGAATGAAAGTGCTAATCAGCGACAGTTCTGTCTAACTTTTTGTAGATGATCTGCTTCATGGCAAAGGTGAGCGGTTTGGGCGCAAGTTGTCCCGCCATGGCCAGCAATGCCGTTGTCCCACCGGGAAGGGATTTTGCTTTGCGCTTGCGCATGTCCGCCAGGATCAATCTTGCCGCTTCCTCAGGTTGCATTCGCCTTTCCTGATCCGCTTCGCTTGGCGCATGACGGGCCGCATGTTCCGTCTTCAAAGGACCAGGGAATGCTGTTGTCACACTTATTTTATGTTTGTTTTTTAATGGCTTAAGGATGGATTTGGCATAGATTGCCAATGCGTCCTTTGAAGCGGCATAGCTGCTCGCGCCCGGATAGCCGGTGAAATGGGAGAGTGAAGCGACAAAGACTATATGACCCTCTTCCGCGATCTTGCCCGCCTTTATCAAACCCGCGCAACAGACCATCGGAGCGGATGCATTGGTTTCAAAAACGCGTAAGTGGTCTTCGGGTTCGATATCTTCAAATTTGCCGGTCGCAGAAATGCCTGCGTTGAATATCACCACGTCGAACGCCTCGTCGGCTTCCAGCTTGTCAAGCAAATTGTCCACCGTCATTCGATCAGACAGATCGCAGGCAATATGTTTTGCCTCGGTTTTTTGGCTGGGCGCCTCCCGATCTACGCTAATGACGTCGAAGCCATCATCGAGCAATGCGTCGCAAAGTGCCCGACCGAGTCCAGCACTACCGCCTGTAACCAGCGCTCTCACAGTCTTCTTCCTGTGATTGAGCCGCCACCAATGTAGCGGGACCATGACAGGGTGATGGGTGAACGCCTGGACGACATTGAATATTCGATCATTCTCGCCATAGGCTCTGTGCGTATGAAAAACTCGCTGACCCAACCAGGATTTAGCCCTGCCTTTTCGTGCATTCCGGTTTTGACAGGACCGGGGTGCAGCACTTGTACCGCTACCTCGCCGGCCCACTCGCTGCGCAGGGACCGTGCCAATCCGTTCAGCGCACCCTTGGACGCAGCGTAGCTGGGAAACCGCTTATGACCTTTGTGGGCGACCGATCCAATAATTGTCAGGGTGCCCTTGGTTTTCGAAAGCCATGGATACATTGCCCGGGCAATCAACATGGTCGATGACACATTGATGTCGAGGGTACGACGCATTTTAGCGACCTCGTCCAATCCGTCCTCCACGGCAAAACCAACCCCGGCGTTGAGAACAACGTTATCAAGACGGGGCCATTCGTGTTTTAGGAGCTGTTGGGCAATTGTTTTGACTGCTCGCGCAGGGTCTGATTGCGAGGCGCGAACATAGACCAAATTGGGTGAGAAGGCTTCAGTGATGTCTTCGTGCGCGCGGCTTCCGGTGACGATGACATCGTGGCGCACGCTCAGCCGATTGGCCAAGGCCAACCCAATTCCGGTGGTTCCACCGGTAATAAGAATCTTGCGCCGGATCACTGTCCTGTTCCACCGAATGTCAACTTTGAATCAAGCGCCGAAAGAGATTTGGCCTCCGCTAATTGCTTCCGCGCATTCTCGGAATCCTTGTTCATCTGCGCGATTAGAGGGTCCAAGCCATCAAATTTTTCCTCACCTCGAATGTATCC
>JAHEJF010000046.1:4271-4878 GCA_024639025.1 Ahrensia sp.
AAGGCAACGGTACAATGCTCATCATACAGATCACCTTTGAAATCAAAAACATATGTCTCGAGAAGTGGCTTGCCGTCGTCTGTAACAGTTGGCCTTCGACCAAAGCTGGCTACACCCTCATGCCAAGTACCATCGGCGCGCATGAATCGAACCGCATAGATTCCGTGCGCAAGAGGTGTATCTGCTGGAATGGCCATGTTTGCAGTGGGATAGCCGAGTGTGCGCCCGAGCTTTTCTCCCTGGATGATCGGGGCTGATATGCGATAGCGATATCCCAACAGTTCGTTAGCCAAATCAAGATTACCGACTAGCAATGCGTCGCGAATTCGACTTGAAGATACGACTTCCGCCTCGCTGTCGCGATAAGCATCAACAAGCGTAACTTCAAAACCGTTTCTGTCGCCTTCCTGCATCAGGAACGCTGGTCCTCCCTGCCTGTTCTTGCCAAAGTGGAAGTCGAAGCCAGTCACCACATTACTGGCGCCCAAACTGTCAAGCAGAATACCGGAAACAAACTCGTCCGCGCTTTGCCCGGCAAAACGCAAATTGAAAGGCAGCTCGATAACTGCGTCAAATCCCAATTTCTCGATAATCTCGGCCTTCATGC
>JAHEJF010000046.1:4888-8924 GCA_024639025.1 Ahrensia sp.
TGGCGTTATCCTGGGAAGAGGCACATCAGGCTGAAACACTGCTCTGGGATGGGGTTCAAAAGTCAAAACAATTGCGGCACAATTCTTTTCCTGAGCGGCATTGGCGGCCGCTTCGAGCACTGCCTGATGGCCGCGATGGATGCCATCGAAATTGCCAATGGCAACCGCACCGCCGCGAAGCGATGCCGGAAAGTCTGACAGATTACTGATCCGCAAAAATGCCATGTCGTCAGGCCAGCTTCTTCATTGTCGCGACAGGTGCTGCGCCTTGGGCGGCGAGAAATTTCTGCAAGCGGTCCATATCGGGTTGACCAGGTTCTCCGTATTCCCGGCTGTGGATGCCATCCGAGATGAACAGAAGATCTAAACCGTAGTCTATCGCCCCTTTGACATCAGTTGGCATACCGTCTCCAATGGCAAGAATGCGCTCGTGATCGATCTTGCGACCCGCGTATTGTTCGCCCTGTTTGACGGCCTCATCGTAAATGGGAGCGTGCGGTTTGCCGGCAATGAATGTTTCGCCTCCCAACGCCGCATAATCGCGCGCAAGCGCGCCTGCGCACCAAATCAGCCGGTGGCCCTTTTCAACCACGATGTCGGGATTGGCACAAATGAACGGCAATTCCTTTTCCTGCAAGCGTTTAAGCTGATCGGCATAATGTGCAGGCGTTTCGACATCGTCGTTGACAAGACCCGTGCAAACCACAGCCTCAGCTTCCTGTTCGCTAACCAATTGCGCGCTCAGACCGTCATATATTGGCAAATCCCTTTCCTGGCCGAGGTGATAGACCTTGGAGGGCCCGTTCTCAATCAATGCCCGGGTGACATCGCCAGAAGTAACCACTGCATCAAATGTGCCCTCGGGCACCCCAAGGGTTTCAAGCTGTTTGATCACAGGGCCAAACGGTCTGGGCGCATTGGTTATCAGCACCACAATAAGCCCTTTGTCCCGCGCCCGTTTCAGGGCGCGATAGGCCTGGCTCCATGCATGAACTCCATTGTGAACAACGCCCCACACATCACAGAGGATCAGGTCGTAGTCCGATGTAATCTCATCGAGCCGATTGAGTGTTGGTGTTTTCACAGCCGTTCCCTTGACGCTACTGCACATTCCAACGGTTACAGAAGTGCATTTACCTTGGCCATTAACCCAAGCTGTTCACCCTGTCACCAAATTTGGCGATTGCACCGCCATAATTGCATGGGATTATGGTTATCTAAGTACTAAGATCCGGCAGAATGGGGCCTTCGGCACGATAATTGCCAGCGCAGGACTAGCGAACAGTGTTTAAGCAGAACAAGATACTGATCTTACTGGGCATCGCTGCCGCAGCGATTGCTGCCTGGTACATCCCCTTTGCGCGGGCTTTGATTGTTGAACTTGGAGAGATCGTGCAGTCGCACGGTCTTTACGTCTTCGCAGCCGCCATTTTTCTGACGATTGTACTGGCATTCATCATGGTGCGTTCGGTTAAAAATGCTCGCAAACGCAAGCGAGAGCTTGATGAAGTGCTGCGGGTCGCTCAGCAAACCAATATTGCCGGTGTTTCGGCTGGAGCACAGAGGCCGCAAATGCTTGACGACACTGCAGAGGAAAAAGCGGCGCAAATGCAGGGCACACAGACTTCGGAGGAGGCATTGCTCCGATCAAATGTAACTACCGGCACATTTGTCAAAAAGCGGCTTTCGCAAGTTTCTGCTGACAATGCGCACACCTATTCTGAAGATCTGTTCTTTCAACCGGTGATCGATATGGGCAATGGCAATATCGTTGCTTATGAAGTCTATCGCCAGATTAGCTTAAATTCTCGAAAGAAACCGATCTTTGTGCAATCCAGTCCCAGCAACATTGCAGCAGAGCGCGCGCGCTTCGAACTCACGACACTGGAAATGATTGCAAGCACAACCAATCGGGCATTGTGGAGCAAAAACAACAAGAAGAACTCCAATGGGATACTTGTTCACATCAGCGAAGCGCTGATGGAAGACGATGAGCTTTGGGCCAAATGTGTGGCGCTTTTCAACGCAAACAAGCATTTGCAAGATGATGCCAAGCTTTGCGTCAGTTCACATGCCTTTGCGGACCAGCCGAGCCAAGTGGTTGCAGAAAGAATGGAACAGTTGGAGGCTTTGACAGCGATTGGTGTCGAATTGGGATTGAGCGGGCTTGAGTATGACCCTGCATTGCTGCCCAACAAACAACTAAAGTGCTTTGACATGGTGCTGTGCGACAGGGGTACTCTTCTAGAGTGCTATGCAGGCATTTCAGATCCGAAGCTGCTAAAAGTCTATACGCAGGTCACCAAGGCGCGACTGGGACTGGTAGTCAGCGGCATAAGCTGCGATGCGGACGTGGTCGATTGCATGGCGGCCGGGATAAAGCTTATGAGCGGCGATTATCTTGCACCGCCGCGCAAACTGAAATCCGAAGCAGCGCCGCAGGACGACGCTGCCGAATAGCATCAAGATGATGGGTAGGTGACGCCGCTGGTCCAGCACTTATCCGTCAGCGGATCATCGACGCTGTAGTCGAGGCCAACAGCCGGTACAAACCGCAAGGGGAAGTAGCGGTCAATCTGAACCTGCTTGTGGGTCTTGCTGCTGCTTGGATGATAATCAAACACGCCGAGGTAATTCAAAGCGGGTGCGATGAACAGAGCACCGTCGATGTGCACGAATGTCATACCGTCAATCTGCAGGCCGGCTGGAATATTCACCAGCTCACCAGGCTTTTTCTCGCTGCCTGTGTCCATGTCGCGTCCGTGACGCCAATAGGCCCATTCAATCCGGCCCTTTATCTTGCCGTTTGGTTGCAATTCGGCATTGATCATTTTGATCGCAAAGCGGAAATCAAGCGCGCCATTCCGGTTGAAGTCGTTGCCGCTCGGACGTGGGCGACGTGCCCAGTTGCCATTTGCATAGGAATCGTAAACCAATTCGGAAATCTTATCGAGTTGGCTGCAGGTCACATTTGTCGTTTGCGCTGACATGATATCGCCCAGCGCGTAATAGTGGCGAGTGCCGCGCTTGTACTGGGTGTAAACTGTGCCTGCGTCATAGGTCAAAAAGGCCATCGAAGCGAAAATTGGCAGGATAAATGCCATTTCAACGGCAATCGAGCCCTTAACATCTCGACCCAGCCCGAGGACCTTTCGCTTAAGAGCACGATTAAACCGGATAAAAATACCTTGTTTGCAAGTCATATCAGTAAGGCTCCGTCATGAAGGTCAATCCACTGGTGATGGTCAGGTTGTCTGTACCGAAGATTGCATCGGTAAATACCAGGTTTGGAACTTCGACCGTTGTTTCAACCCGCATCAGGATGCCCGATGCGCCTGCATCAATTACGCCGCCCGGCTGACTTGAATCCGCATAAACGTCGTAGTTGGTGTCATATTTCTCAAGTTGGATAGTCAAGGTGGACAAGCAGCCGGAGATAGACAATGATTCGCAAATCTCTCTGCGCAGCCATTGCTCTGCAGATTCCTCAGAAGCAGCAAGTTCTGCATAAACGTTGCCGGTGCGCATGTGGTACACCGCGTCTTCTACGGCCCGTTGTGCCGCCGTATTTGTATAGACGAACATACAAATCTCGAAGATGGCCGTAAGTAGAGCAAAGAATACGGGCGCCAGTATCGCAAACTCGATGGCTGCGATGCCGTCATCCTTCTTCAAATACTTTTTTAACAGTTCACGCATGGTCTGGTTCCGCACATTTTTTGACGAAACGTAAGCGGTAAAGCTTTCAATTTCGTAATCACGACAGTTTGGAATTTACCAAGCTCCCGAACGTGACGTTAAGTTTTTTTGGGTAAGTTCTGCGCCAAAGGAATTTTCCTGGGCGGTATTAAAAATGAAAAATGGTATTTTAAAGCGTTTTCTAGAAGACAAAAAAGGTTCGGCCTATGTCATGGCGACCTTTGCTATTGTGCCAATTTTTGGCATGGCAGCTCTTGCGATTGACTACACGAACAAGGATCGGATGGTCACCGAATTGGAGACCGCATCGGAAACCGTTGCCCTTCACGTTGCAAAA
>JAHEJF010000510.1 GCA_024639025.1 Ahrensia sp.
CCATGCAAGAGCTCGAGCGTGAATTCTCTCCACTGTTTGCACGACATGCAGGCGAGATCGCCAAAAACAAAAAGCTCTTCCAACGCATCGATGATCTTTGGCAGCGGCGCGAGCAATTGGGTTTGAGCGGAGAACAATTTCAGCTGCTCAAGAAATACCGTCGCAACTTCATCAAGATGGGCGCCGCGCTGGAGGGTGAAAAACAAGCGCAACTGATCGAGGCCAATGAGCAGCTTGCCCGGCTGGGCACCCAATTCAGCCAGAATGTGCTGAAGGATGAATCTGATTGGGTTCTGTATTTAACTGAAGAGGCAGAACTTGAGGGCTTGCCCTCCTCACTGCGCGATGCGATGGCCGCCGCTGCCCAGGATCGTGGAGAAGAAGGCAAATTTGCTGTAACGCTCGGCCGCTCTATTGTATCGCCGTTTCTGACACACGCTGATCGCCGTGACTTACGCGAGAAAGCTTACAACGCATGGATTTTACGCGGCGAAAATGATGGAGAAAGTGACAACCGGTCGATTATTGCCCAGACCTTGAAACTGCGCGCCCGGCGCGCTCAATTGCTGGGATACGACACATTCGCGCATCTCAAGCTCGAAAACACGATGGCCAAAACACCCGATGCGGTGAATACGCTGCTCAACACGGTTTGGGAAAAAGCAAAGCAACGTGCCGGGGAAGAAGCCAATGACATTGAAAAACTGATGCGCGAAGGCGGTCACAATCATGATTTGGCCGGCTGGGATTGGCGCTACTTTGCGGAGAAAATTCGCGCAGAGCGCTATGCCTACTCTGATGATGAAGTGCGGCCTTACATGCGTCTAGAAAACATGATTGAAGCGGCGTTATGGGTCTCCAACAAACTCTTTGGTCTTACTTTTGAGGAAAAGACCGGCATAGCACTTTTTCATCCCGATACGCGGGTTTGGGAAGTCAGGAATGCCGAGGGTGACCATCAGGCCCTTTTTGTCGGCGATTATTTTGCCAGACCTTCGAAGCGATCAGGCGCTTGGATGAGTGCGCTGCAAATTCAATCCAAGCTTTTGGATGAAACACCCATCATCACCAACACAATGAACTTTGCCAAACCCCCGCAAGGCGAGGACGCATACTTGACATTCGATGATGCCCGCACGCTGTTCCATGAGTTTGGCCATGCTTTGCACGGCATGTTGTCTGAAGTAAATTATCCGAGCCTTTCTGGGACAAGCGTTGCGCGTGACTTTGTCGAACTGCCTTCGCAGCTCTATGAGCATTGGCTCACAGTACCCGAAGTGCTCAATCGTTTTGCGACCCATCAGGATGACGGCAAACCGATGCCAGCCGAACTCTTGAACAAGGTTTTGGCTGCCCGCAATTTCAATATGGGTCATGACACAGTAGAATATACCGCATCGGCCATCGTCGATATGGCCTATCATCAAGAATCAGAGGGCCCCGAAGATGCTGCAGCTTTCGAGGCCACATTGCTGCAGGATCTGGAAAAACCAGAACCGATAGCCATGCGGCACCGTTCCCCGCACTTTCAGCATATATTTTCAGGCGATGGCTATGCTGCCGGCTACTACTCGTATATGTGGTCGGAAGTGCTGGATGCTGACGCATTTCTCGCCTTTGAAGAGACTGATGATCCGTTTGACAGCCAGATGGCAGAACGGCTGCGAAAAAACATCTACTCTTCAGGCGGCACGATGGAACCCGAAGAGGCCTATATCGGTTTCCGCGGAAAATTGCCTACGCCAGATGCGATGCTTGAAAAACGGGGTCTGAGCTAGAGCGCCGCATCTTTATTTTTCGACAAGGGTTTTCGCATTGCACAAACTCGTCTATGAGCGGCACAAATAGGCCCTGTGCCGCATTAACACCCGGACATTGACATGACACTCCGTAATATCGCGATTATCGCGCACGTCGACCATGGCAAGACCACCTTGGTCGACGAACTGCTGAAGCAATCTGGCATCTATCGCGAGAATGAGCGCGTGCAGGAACGCGCCATGGACTCAGGCGACATTGAAAAAGAGCGTGGCATCACGATTTTGGCCAAGGCGACGTCCATCGAGTGGAAGGGTCATCGCATCAACATTGTGGACACGCCCGGTCACGCCGATTTTGGTGGCGAGGTTGAGCGCATCCTGTCGATGGTTGATGGAGCGATTGTTCTGGTGGATGCCGCCGAAGGACCTATGCCGCAAACAAAATTCGTCGTCGGCAAAGCGCTGAAAGTCGGTCTGAAGCCGATTGTCGCGATCAACAAGATCGATCGTCCCGACGGACGCCATGATGAAGTTGTCAACGAAGTGTTTGATCTGTTCGCCGCGCTTGATGCAACCGACGAACAGCTCGACTTCCCGATACTGTATGGATCAGGCCGCGCTGGATGGATGGCAGATAGCCCCGAGCAACCAGCCGAC
>JAHEJF010000511.1 GCA_024639025.1 Ahrensia sp.
GCCTTCATCAGGACCCAACAGACGATGCACGTTAAATGACAGCTTTTGTGTCTATTCCTCCTGTAAGCTGTGCAAATAGTAGATCAGCGATGCCATACGCCCGAGCGTATTGATTTCGGCCTCCACCGGATCATCAACGCCATCTCCAAAGGCATAGCGCTCTCCCCAAACAGGCATTTCCGTTCCGTGCGGACCAGGTTGCCGCTCTGACAAACGTCCGTCGACCAACTCCAAGAGATCTTGAAAAGGAAAAACGCCATCATTTCGCGCTCGTATCTGAGTGAGGTCCGGTACGGGCTTGCTCATATAGGTAGATACAGGGCCATCTCCTTTACCGGATACGCCGTGGCAAGACGCACACGCCTGTTTGTATTCGATTTGACCCGCAGTCATTTCCATTCCGTGGGCGGTGCCGGCAAGAATACTCGCTGAGAAGAAAGCTGAGAGAATGATTGACCTTTTCATTCTGATCTCCTTTGTGGTTTTAGATTACCAGTAGAAGATTATTTCAAATTTGAATGACGGTATTGACGCGCATCAAGATTGAGTATGGCGTTCTCCCCCCAGACTTCATCTAAACAATTGCATCGGATTGAGTTTCTTCCCAACCCTGTTGGCCAATCAATGGAACGAAGCCCACATCGCCAAGATTCTCGACCTCGAATTGCTTTTCCTTTACACGGGTCACGCGCAAAAGCTGCTGGAAATCCGGATTGGTCCCAACCGGAATCACCATGCGCCCACCGACAACCAATTGATTTTTCAAACTTTCTGGAACTTCTGGTGCTGCGGCGGATACCAGAATGGCATCAAAAGGCGCATGCTCGTCCCACCCCAATGTTCCATCAGAATGAAGGACGTGAACATTTCCATACCCTTCGCGGACAAGATTGGAAGTCGCATACTCGGCCAACGGTCCAATGCGCTCAATCGCATAGACTTCGTGCACAATTTCCGCCAGAATCGCTGCGGCATAGCCAGAACCTGCGCCTATCTCCATGACCTTTTCTCCACCTTTCAATCCAAGCGCATCAATCATGAAGGCTACGATGTAAGGTTGCGAGATTGTCTGGCCTTCGCCAATTGGCAGAGGACGGTCGGAATAAGCCAGTTCGCTGTAGGCATCCGGTACAAATGACTCGCGCCTGACATTACCCATGGCTAACAAGATCGATTCATCTTTTACGCCGCGTGCGCGTATTTGATTGGCAGTCATTTCCTTGCGCTGCTTGTCGAACGGATCCATTGGGCTGTTTGTTCACTCCAGCTTCATTTGCAAGCGCCTTCGGCTCTCAATGCGTGCACTAGGATAAAGGCAAGTTGGTCTGTACCAGTGTACTCATGCCCCATAGAATTTGTCGGGCTTGTCAATTCGGCTTCTAGTAATTTAGTCAGGCGTTCATCCGAGATCGGAATTGGGCTGGCGCAAACGACTTGCGTTCCCATAGACTCTTGTCCGTAAAAGATGGCTTCGCGCATGGCCTTGAGCACAAGGCTGGCGGTCGCCTGATCTTTTTCCTTTAGGGCTTTGTAGTTTGCCAATGTGAACCACCCTTCCGCATATGCCGTAGAAGCGATGAGGTAAAAGCAGACCAAAAATCCGGTGAGTGTTCTCAACATATTCTGTTCTCCATCTGCTCAATATTGTGCACTTGTTTCCGTTGCCCGAATAATGATCGCAGCAAAATACCAATCCCAGAATGAACCGTGTTGATGAAAATCAATATGTGCGAGGCGCAGTTCCCTAGCCTCGAAGCAATCAAACATCGTCCATTTCGATCGTCGACAGTCCGGGTGCGGTCACGAGGTCAACGAGAATTGAAGCGCACTACAGTGACGCTTGGACACTTGAGGGTTAGGAATAGACAATGTGCTGGAATGCTTCGGCTTCGGTAGCGATGGTTGGTCTTGGCGCAACAGCGACAGTGTTACTTGCCTCGCGCGGCGAACCAAAAGCCATCTGGCTCACACTTGGTTATTTCACTGTGATGGAAGCGCTGCAGGCGGCTGGATATCTGGTTGTCGACAATTGCGGATCTCCTTCCAACAAGACAATCACGGTGCTGTCCTATCTTCACATTGCTTTTCAACCTCTTTTCATCAATGCGTTTGCGATGAGCATAGCGCCAGAACCGGTGCCGCTGCGCACTCAGAGGATTGTCTACATGATTGCAACGGCTTGCACGGCTGTGATTGTGTTGCGGCTCGTGCCGTCAGAATTGCTGGGTGAATGTCTGCCCACTGACGTTATGTGCGGTGACACGTTTTGCTTGATATCTGGTAGCTGGCATATCGCCTGGCAACTGAGGTTGAACGGTCTATACAATCCTATTTCCGAGCTTATCGGTTATAACATCCAGTTTCCGGACTACTTCCTGGCTGTATTCCTCCTGCCACTGATTTATGGCGCGTGGC